>QHZX01000402.1:0-2956 GCA_003224835.1 Acidobacteriota bacterium
TCCTATGCGGCGGGTGGAATTGTCGCATGCCGAAGGAAGAACAGCAACGAAAGACAGCGGACCCTTTGCAGGATCCGCTGCTAGAAAAACGAGCACGCGGTTCCAACCACACCGCCCGCGTGCTCAGCCCCGATCAGTAATTATCTGTAATAGCTGTTATATCCGCGGTAGCTGCGCTGATAGCCCTCGCGGTATGCCTCACTGTAGTGTTCCCGATACTCGTGTTTGTTGCCAAAAGCGCGGCGATAGCCGTGGTCGGCATCGTCGAACCGTCCCCGGGGATTGGGATTAAATGGTTTGCCTCTGTACGAGTCCTCGCGGGCAACGGAGGAGCCGTCGCGGAAACCAAACGAACGCGCGGCACGCATACCGTGGCGGAAGTTATCGCGACCGTAAGAGTCATTGTTATAGCTATATTGGTAAGTGTAATTGTCGTTATCGTATGAGCGATTGTCGTAGCGGTAGCCGTCACGATCGTAGTAGCGGCCGTCCTGAGCGCCGGCAATTGCCGCCGTGCCCGCCAGCACGGTAAGGATCATTGCTAAGGTCTTGAAATTAGTTCTCATAATTCCTCCTGTGGCGGCTGGCCAGAACGTTGCCGCATCGTCGCCGCTATTCGCGGCCACACATATGAACCCGTCCCAGACAAGCAAGTTTCGCGCTGCAGCCTAATGCCAGTGTTAGACTTTTGGGTCTCAGTCAGAGTTTTACTTCAGGAACACGCATGGAAATCGAGCGAGTCGGGGTAGTCGGCGCGGGCACCATGGGCAACGGGATTGCACATGTATTCGCGCAAAAGGGCTACTCAGTAATTTTGTGCGATGTCGAACAAAAGTTCCTTGAACGTGGGCTGGCTACGCTAAGCAAAAACCTCGACCGTGAAGTCGCGAAGAACAAGCTCACCGAAGCCCAAAAAAACGAGACGCTGAAACGAATCCAACCTACTGTGGACCGCTCTCGGCTTAAGGAATGCGACCTTATCGTTGAGGCGGCTTCAGAGAAGCTGGAGATTAAATCGGAACTCTTCCGCGACCTCGACCGCATTTGCCGTCCCGAGGTGATTCTGGCCTCGAACACATCGTCAATATCAATCACCAAGCTCGCTGCAGTCACGAACCGCCCACAAAAAACTTTTCAGACCGTGCGGGATCTCGCATTGAAACTGGGGAAAACGCCGGTCGCAGTCAACGATGCGCCGGGATTTGTTTCTAACCGTGTGCTCATGCCGCTGCTAAACGAGGCCATGTACGCGGTAATGGAGGGAGTGGCGACGCCCGAGGCCGTCGATGAAGTTTTCAAGCTGGGGATGAATCATCCTATGGGCCCACTCACGCTCGCGGATTTTATTGGGCTCGATGTCTGTCTCGACATCATGCGAGTGCTGCACAGCGGCCTTGGTGATCCCAAATACCGGCCATGCCCGTTGCTGGTGAAGATGGTCGACGCGGGCTGGAACGGAAGAAAATCCGGTCGCGGATTTTACAAGTACTAGCAATGCAGAAATCCGACGCTGTCATTTATGCGTTTGCCGTACTACTTGGAATCTGTGCCGGGATCCTTGACGTGACCGCTCATGATGTTCTGGTAACCGCGCTGTTCGTGCTTGTCTCAACTTCAGTGCTGGGCTTCATTCGGCCGCGGCGGCCATGGCGATGGATCTTGGTTGTTGCCGTATTTGTGCCGCTGCTGCAGCTTCTCGCTTACCTCTTTCTGACCTGGAAGCCCAATCGCGCGCAAATCTGGGAGTCTGGGTTGGGATTCGTAACCGGCACCGCTGGATGCTACTGCGGAGCGTTGGCCCGCCTGGGTATAGATGAACTGGTACGAAAATAAAAATTCGCCACGGATTTCATGGATAGAGAAACGCCCGCCACGGATTTTCACGGTAGAGCAATTCTTGAAAAAAACAAAATAACGCAGAGTCTAGGGCTTGTCTGGACGTACGGGCGACCCTCGACACCGAGCTTGCAATAGAGTCCCGAGCGACTGACTCTGACAACTCACCGTTTATTCTTCTGATCGAGATTTATCCCCGTTGATCTGTGGCCCGGTGTTGGGCATCGATGGACTGGTGCGAAAATAAGAATTCGCCACGGATTTTCACGGATTAACACGGATAGAGCAATTCTTGGAAAAACCCAAAACAATCGGCGGCTTAGAGCTTGTGTGGGATTTATCGACGGGTGACTGGCCGCACTCTGCTCACACTTAAGATCCCAGCGACTGACTCTGACAACTCACCGTTTATTGTTCTGATCGAGATCTATCCGCGCTAATTCGTGGAAATCCGTGGCCAGCTGTTGGAATTTTTACTCTAAGGTAGCAACTTAACTAGGAAGTCACTCCCGTTTCCACAGTAGATGAATGTATGCTGCGAGGCATGAGTGTTTCCGTCTCCGTGCTGGCAAGCGGCAGCCGGGGGAATACCGCAATTGTCGAAAGCTCCAGCGCGCGCATTCTTGTCGATGCGGGAATTTCCTGCCGCGAGACTTTCAAGCGGCTGAAGTCACTGGGCAGGAATCCGCGCGAAATTTCTGCCATTCTGATTACTCACGAACATTCTGATCACGTGAATGGGCTGGCTATGTTGGCCAGGAAACTCGACGTGCCGGTATTCATGACCGGCGCCACTCATCAGGCTTGGGCACGGGCATCGCGTGATGACGCGGGCGAATTGCCGCAACTGGCAAAGCTCGAACTTTTTTCTTCCGGCCGGTCATTTCAAATTGGCGATATCACGGTCACGCCATTCACTATTCCGCATGACGCGGCTGATCCCGTGGGATTCACCTTTCGCGCAGAAGGCACAAAAATTGGGATTGCTACCGATCTCGGCTACATGCCGCCGAGCGTGCGTGATCAGCTGCGCGGCTGCGATGTGCTGATGATCGAATCCAATCATGATCTCGAAATGCTGCGGGTGGGACCGTATCCGTGGTCGGTCAAGCAGCGGGTC
>QHZX01000402.1:2972-5757 GCA_003224835.1 Acidobacteriota bacterium
CATCATACATAGTATTGGCACACCTGTCGGAGCAGAATAATCATCCGGAAGTTGCGCTGCGGGCTGCGGAAAATGCACTGGGCCCGCAGATGACATTGATCCGCAACCGGGTAATGCTGGCCGCGCAGGATGCCCCGACGGAAAGAATTCAGCTTTGAAGCGGGGGCGATGAAAACGACCCGCGTGCCCGGTTCCCTGGTGTTCGATAACTTCCCGGAATGGCGGCAGGATGCTATGAATCAATGCAATGACCCGGTCGTGGGAAAAATTCTTGCGGGCTGGCGATATGACATTTCCGGCATCGCTCCCGAAATGCGCGGCGACTACGAAGCACACTTTGCCGAGTGCGAACACTGCCGCTCACGCCAGCATATACATCGCGCAATCGATGTGGGATTGATTGTGCTGGCCTCGGTTTCCGCCGGAGTATTTCTGCTCGCCTTTGGGGCAATTCATCACTTCGCACCCCGGCACTCGCTCATTCTAGAAATCGCGGCGCTGGCGGGCTTTGCTCTCTCAGCACTGATCTGGCTCATCGTCGCAGTTGCCACACCAGCGCCAGCGACTATGGTTGACGTTGCCCGAGTCGGTGCCCGGCGGGTTCATGATCGCTTGCCCGCAGAAATCCGGCAACGTCTAGGCGAAGACCTACGAGTCAAACTGACTGGCTCGTAAACCGGCCACAATCATGTCAATCACTGATCCTCAGGAACTCGCTGGCTTGCGTGCCGCTGGCGCGATCGTGAGGCGCATGCTGGATGCCATGCGGGCGGCGGTGCGGGTTGGAGTGACCACTGCTGAACTGGACGACATTGGCGCTAAGGTCATGCGCGAGCATGGCGCGCAATCGGCGCCGCAACTGGTGTACAAGTTTCCGGGAGTGAACTGCATCAGCGTCAACGATGAGGCAGTGCACGGAATTCCCAGCCTGCGCGCGCTCGTCGACGGCGATGTGGTGAAGCTGGATGTCACCATCGAGAAAGACGGGTTCATGGCGGACGCAGCTGAAAGTGTTCCGGTGGGGGCGGTTGCGGAACCGGTGCAGAGGTTGATTGCCTGCGCCGAGCGTGCTTTCAAGAAATCAATGCTGGTGGCGCGCGCTGGATTTCGGGTAAGCGAGATTGGCAGAGTGGTAGAACGCGAAGTCCGGCGCAGCGGCTTTTCAGTGATTCGCGATCTCGGCGGACATGGCATTGGCCGCACAATTCACGAAGAGCCGCGAGTACCCAATTATCCCGATCCAGATGCGCGCCAGATTTTGACCGAAGGCTTGGTGATCACGGTTGAGCCAATCATCGCCGCAGGCTCTGGCCGGTCAGTGCTTTCATCCGATGGGTGGACGGTGCGGACTGCCGACCGGAAGCCATCCGCACATTACGAACACACCCTAGTCATCACCAAAGGCGAGCCGATCCTGCTAACTGCGGCTTAGGTTTTACTTTACGTGGCAGGTCGCGAGGCCGCGCTTCTCCAAATATTGTTGGTGATAATCTTCCGCCTCGTAGAAAGTGACCGCAGGCACGATCTGAGTCACAACTGGGCGGCTGAAGCGGCCGGATTTTTCCAGCTTTTCTTTCGATGCCCTCGCGGACTGTTCCTGCTCCGGCGAATGATAGAAGATCGCTGAACGGTATTGCGTGCCGGAATCCGGGCCTTGCCGGTTTACTTGCGTCGGATCGTGGTTCTCCCAAAAGACCTGCAACAAGTCGTCGTACGAAACCTTTGTTGCGTCGTATTCCACCTCCACCGCTTCCGCGTGTCCAGTGCGGTCAGTGCAAACGTCCTTGTATGTCGGGTTTTTCAATTGTCCGCCGGTATAGCCGACGCGGGTTGAACTCACGCCATCGATCTGGCGGAAGGTAGCTTCAACGCCCCAAAAACATCCAGCGGCAAATGTAGCTTTGGCCATGGTTTTCTCCTCTGATTTCGCTACTAATTCGATGCGCGAGCGCCGGGAAAGTAACAATTACAGCGTCATCGCTCCGGTGAGCTCGGCGATTCTCGAAATGTCGTGGTGCTCGCACCAGTTCCCCAGTTCAGCAACTATTTTCTCGGTGGCGCGGGGGTCCCAATAGTTGGCGGTGCCGACCTGGACAGCCGTCGCTCCGGCCAGCATAAATTCGATGACATCTTCAGCCGTCGAAATCCCTCCCATCCCAATCACCGGAATCTGCACTGACTTCGAAGCCTCATACACCATACGCACTGCAATAGGCTTAATCGCCGGCCCGGAGAGGCCTGCGGTGACATTGGCGATCCGCGGCTTGCGCGTTTTGACATCAATCGACATGGCCACGAAAGTGTTGACCAGCGAAACCGCATCGGCACCGGACTCCTGGGCCACGTGCGCCATCTGGCCAATGCTGGTCACATTGGGCGAAAGCTTTACGATGAGCGGCCGCTGTGAATAATGTTTTGCGGTGGCAACCACTTCGTCGAGGCTGCGAGGGTCGCTGCCAAAATGTATTCCGCCAAGCTGAGTGTTAGGACAGGAGACGTTCAGCTCGTACGCGGCAATGCCTTCACCTTCATTGAGAATCTGGATGGTGTGCTCATAGTCTTCGCGGGTGTATCCGAAGACATTGGCGATGACCACGATATCTTTGATCTCGCGCAGCTTGGGAAGTTTTTCGTCTAGAAATGCGCGGGCGCCAATGTTCTGCAAGCCAATGGCGTTAAGCATTCCGGCTGCGGTTTCGTACAAACGCGGCGGTGGATTGCCAATCATGGGATCACGCGAGAGTCCTTTGACCACGAAGCCGCCAAGCTGGTTCAGATGCACAAC
>QHZX01000403.1 GCA_003224835.1 Acidobacteriota bacterium
CATTAAGGTGGTTGCGCCTTCCTGTTACATCACCGCGCTTGCAATGCGCGTGTACAACCGCATCTTCAAAGATCCGGACAGCGACCCTGAGCAGGACCTGGACGGAATGATCTCAAACGGATTGGATCATCCCGGCTTGATTCTGCTGATGTATCCGCGGCCGGTGTTCGTGTCCGCTGCCGTGCTCGATTTTTTCCCGATTGAGGGCACAGAGCAGACGGTCCATGAAGTGGAACGCATTTATGAAAAGTTTGGTCATGCCGATCGCATTGGCATGCACGAGGGGTACCACGGACATCAGTTCTCGGATGAAAATCAGGAAGCCGCGATCAATTTTCTGGATCACTTCAACGGCATGCCGCGTCGGCGCAGTTTGCCCGAAGTAAAACAATTGGACGATCAGACTTTGCAGTGTACCCGCACCGGTCAGGTCATGATCGAGTACCCGAATGCGCGCTCACTGATGGATGTGATTCGCGATTACTTTGAGGAGCACAAGACACGGCCGGTACTCACCCTTAAAAAACTCTACTATTCGAAGATCTATCCCGGGATTAATTCATGGCAGGTTGCCGAGTACAAGGACGCGATTCCGGGGCACGAGGAAATTCTGTGGGAACAAATAGGGAGCACTAACTCAGATGCAGTCAGCATCGACCGATATCTGCTACATCACAGCCGCTATTTAGCAATCCCCCTTCTGCACATTCATAAATCGTCCAGCGATCAACGTCGGGTGCTGTTGTGGCTGGGTGAAAACGGAAAAGTTAGCGCATCCGATTGGCCGAACCTGACCAAGTATCTCGATGCCGGATACGACATCGTCTCGATCGATCCCCGAGGACTTGGTGAAACTCGCATGCCGTATAAAGCCGCGTCTCCCGACGATCCGCTGCTCGGCCAAATGGATTTCGATCGCGCTTATGTGAGCCCGATTTCCGGCGTACTGGCGGATTATGTGTATAACTCCGTGCTAACCGGCCGCCCGTACCTACTGCAAATGATCGAGGATGCCGAAATCGCCACGCGATTTTTCGGCCAGAAATTTAATCACAATTCTGAATTTGCGGTAATTGGTACAGGCGAGGCTTCCACACTGGGTAGCGCGGTGGCTGAAACTCTTCCGAACATCAAGTTGTTATCGCAGCAAGATGCCAAGGTTCTGAAGTGGTCTGACCTGGTTGAGCGAAAACAGGAGTTGTGGCCAATCCAGTATTTGCTACCGGGCGGCGCATACATTCATTAGACTAGGTCCCTCCCGGTGCAAAGGGGCTGGTCGAAGTCGTAGCTGTGGAGTGAGGATCATGGTGGGCCGCACTTCGCCTTCATAAACACGCGGTACTGTCCACAACGGATAAGTCGCTGCAAAACCGCTGTGTACACTTTACCAACTCCAAAGTCAATTTTCGCGGCCAGTGTTGGACCAACTCTGTATCCGTTTACACAGAGTGTTCTCCTTTGTGGCCCGCTGGTTGCGGGCTGCATGCCTAAGAATGAGGTAATGGGTATCTTTCGCCACTTATAATCGTCCGTGATGGTAAACCTTAGCAAGCCTGATGATTTGCCGCGCTCAAAAGTGCGGCTCCAGTTGAGCGAAAGTAGATGAAGGTGTAAGCTTCACGAAACCAGCTACCCGCGACTCTACAGCCCAGCGCAAGGAGCGAAGATGAAGGACGCTTTCGCCGTATTGGAACAGAAGGAAGCGGATTTGGCTCGTGTCCGCCTCGAGATCGAGAGCTTGACGATCGTCGCCTCTTTACTTGAAAAAGCAGAGGGCCCCGAGTTAGAAGCCACCGGCACTGACGGGCCATTTTCCTCGGTTGCAACTACCCGCTCAAGTTTGTGGAAGGCCCTGAAACGCGCAAGGTAGCTTGCGTATCCTTTAGTATTAGTGCGCAATGTGGCCTTGGTAGTCGGAGTGAGACTGCGCTAACTGTCGTAATCAGGCGTTATCACTCATTGACCCCCTTGATCCAAAATGAGCGATAGCGATTTATCGTCAACTAGGAGGAGCCCACAGTGGTGAGCCGGCTCTTCGGCCGGGTATCCAGATCGAAGTCGAGCTCGATGCGGCGGTACCAAGTTTCGTCATCACTGGCATACAAGTCCACCCACTCCTCGTCGCTCATTTGGCTGCGCCACTGTAGGAAGGGCGCTGCGCTCGGTCCCACCAAATGGCGGAGTTGCCAGGACGAACTCTCGGCGATTTCTAGGATCTTTTCCGCAACCAGCGTCGGTGGCACCGGGTTCTTAAGCAAAGCCTCGAAAAGAGAAGCGAAGCGCGCCTGCTGTGGGTAAACCGAATCTGATGGAGGAACTCCGATGCGCCGCGCCATTGCGGTATCGATGATGCCCGGTTCGACAATGGCTACGCGGACATTGAACATCTTCATCTCGCCGGCCAGGGCTTCACTTAGCGCCTCCACGGCCCACTTTGACGCCATATAGGATGACAACGGCGAACTGGTAATGCGGCCGGCGACCGAACTCACATTGATGATGCAGCCGCTTCGGCGTTTTCTCATTTGTGTAGCGACCGATTGAATGCAACGGATCACGCCAAAATAATTGGTCTCCATGACTGCGCGAAACTCGGCCAACGGAAGCTCCTCCACCGAGCCCGATCGCTCAATACCGGCGTTGTTGACGAGCACGTCAATCGGGCCGTGGGCCTGTTGGATAGCAACGATGGCCTCGCGCACAGATTCGTCAACATCCACATCCATCGCCGAGACCGTAATCGGCAGTTTCTCACGCACAGCCGTCTCTGCCAGTGCGGGAGA
>QHZX01000404.1 GCA_003224835.1 Acidobacteriota bacterium
CTGGTTCCGTGTCGAGCCAATCGGCAAACAAACCGAGCTGTCTCGCCGAGATTTCGCGGGATCGGATACGATCAAGCAGGTGACGCAACAAAGCCGGCGGAAGACTTCGCCGGCGAATCTTAGGCAGCGGAACGCTGGCCGTAGAATCCACGAACAATCGATTCGCGGACCCGCGCGGCTTCCGCGGCATCTGTCGTGTTGACCATGCGCTCGGCCAAACTCGACAATTCGCTGCCGGTCAGATGCCGCTCCGCATCGAGTTGATAGGCAAAACGAATAATGCCCAGCTGTTCTTTGGGATCCAGGCGCTTGATTTCTTCAATAATTTGAGCAGCGGTCACTTCTCAGATCCTACCGTATCAGAGCGGGACAATCAACATGAAGGGGGCGCGATCCGAGCAGCGTAGGGCCATTGCTTTTTAGATTTGTGTGACGTCGGAGAAGGCGCAGGTTTGACGGAGTGATCGCGTAAAAGCTACGCTCACGCGATGGAACCTGAGGAACGCGCGCGCCTGGAGAAGCTGGATGCAATCCTGCGATCGGATGAGCTGCGCGCGAAGATTTATCCGGTAGTCGATCGCGTCTGCGCAGCACTGTCGCAACAACCGGAGGCGTTGATGACGTGGGAGCCGATCCCGCTGGAGATCTTTGGCCAAGGGTTGCCGCAAGAAATTCGATCGGGTTGGGTTTTCGTTTTGCATGCCGGCGCTGATACCGGCGCGGAACGACATCCCAATAGTCATCAACGCATGATGACTCTACACGGAACCGGTGACATGCGAGTCCGAGGTCTCCATGACGAGTCGTCGACCCGAGCGACATCGTCACCTTGGAAGTCGAATGTTTTGGTTAGCGAAGCGAGTGCGCCGCTGGAACGACGCTGGATTTCTATTCCACCGAATGTGTGGCATCGACCAGTAGTCGGCAATGACGCTGACTGGGTGGTCGTCTCATTTCACACGGTTCCGGCGGAGGAGTTAATAGAAGAAAAACTGGATGAGGCTGAGGGCGAACTGAAGCGAAAGAAGTATGTGGAGGAGGAAGGCGGAAGAAGTAAAAATTTAAAAGGAAGAATGGAGCGAATGGGTGAGTGACCCGCCTCCGCCGAGGCTGCGGCGGGGCAGGCATGGAAGATCCGAGCCGGACTGCCGTAACGACGAGGGTAGGAGCGAGCAAACGTGGCAGCGAGCGAGTTTCAAGGGAGAAAGAAAACGCGCGCGCCGAGCGCGGAACTAAGAAGGAAGATGCAAAAGGAAGAAAGTGATCTTGCGGTGCGAACGAAAAATTTCGCACTGCAGATAATCAGTTCGTTCCCGAACTACCAAGAACAACAGAAGCGCAGGTCTTGGGGAACAACTGATTGCCCGCTCGTCCCTCTTTTCTCCTTCTTAATTTTTACTTCTTACTTTGAAGTCCGGTAAAGTCCGGTTCGGGGGCCAAAGGTTTTGGGAGATACGAAGTACAGGGGAAGGGAGAGATAATGAAAATACTGACATTAACAGTAATATTGGGGTTACCGCTCTTGGCGTTAGGCCAGACAGCGGAGCCGCAAAAGTCGCCGGGGCAGACGAACGAAACGCAGACGACAGCGCCGGCGAAAGAGAAGATGCGTCCTGCGCAAGAGTCGAACAAACCGCAGGCAAAACCTGAAACGAACACAAACGTACGTGGACAGACGAATGTTCAGGGTCGCGCTCAAGACGTGAACAGGAGTGAAACTGGAGCGCGTTCGAGCACGAGCCAGAAAACGACGGTGAACAAGCAAGAGTTCAGGTCTCGTCACAGTGAAGTATTCAGTCTTGGGCGGCATCCGAAAGAGTTTTTCGTCCAACGATTTGGGGAGAACCATTTCCGGTTGATCGGAAATACGTACTTCGTCTTTGTGGATAGCTGCTGGGTCGCGGTTGACGTGGACGGCTTTGTCTACACGGAGCGCATGATCTGCCCGGGCGATCCGGAGTTTGTTGAAGTTGACTAGCGCATCCTTTGCGCGACACAAAAGCGCTCCGCTGGAACTGCGGGGCGCTTTTTTTTGGCATCGCCGGGAATCGTTTTCACTGACGAATTTGTTTGCCTAATCGGCGGAATGCGGATTGAGAAAAGAAGAAAACTAATCAGGGAACCAGCAAAACAAAATAGGCAGATGTCAGAGATCAGGCGACAGCTATCAATTCTTAATTGGCCCCAGTGAAGGTTGGTGGACAACATTTCCGGACGATCTGGCTGCACCCGAGTAACGAGCGGGTAGTGCAGTTGATCGATGAGAGGTTTCTGCCGCACCGGTTCGTCATCGAGGAAGTAAGCACGGTCGAGCAAATGGCAGACGCCATTCGCCAAATGCATGTGCGCGGCGCGGGCCTGATCGGAGCGAGCGCCAGCTACGGGATGTACCTGGCGGCAATCGAGGCGGATCCGAGCCGGACTGGCAGTATTTCCGCAAAAGAATTCGATGCGCGGCTCACCGAGGCTGCCGAAAGACTGAAAGCTACCCGGCCAACCGCGGTCAATCTAGGATGGGCGATCGAGCGGCAACTCACTAGAATGGCCAAAGCCAAAACTGCTCGGGAAAAGGTTGAACTGGCTCTGCGCACGGCCAGAGAGATTGCCGCAGAAGACGAAGAGAACTGC
>QHZX01000405.1 GCA_003224835.1 Acidobacteriota bacterium
CGACCTTGTCCGACCATTCAATGTTGGCGATGTTGTAGCCATCCACCGGCTCTTTTGTGGTGAGATATTTCTTAAAATTGTGGTCCGAAGTTGAAGCAAGTGTGACCATGTCGCCGTCGGGCGAATGCGCCACATTCGCGATGTAAAGGTCCTTTGCAAAATCAGGCGTGGCGGCAGGCGCCGCTACCGCTGAGGCCAGTGCAAATGGCGACTGTTCCACCATCTTCGAATAGCGATCGAAGTTAAATCGTGGCGGGAACACCTCCTCGGCCTGGCTGTGCAACACCCAGCAAACAATGAGAAGTAGGCTTAATCGCGCAGAAACTTTCATACGGCTACTTGCTTATTATTACTTTGTTCGTTGCGCCGGTGCAAACCACCGCGCGAATTTAAATTTGCCGCGCATCATTGTGGGATCGCTGCCGTCGATCGCCAGATTGACATTCTCGAGAACGATGAAGCCATCTGGTCGCTGCACATCATAAAGGAAATGGATCAACGGTGCCCATGGGCTTTTCGTTTCAATAGAAGCAAAAACCGTCTGATGATGCGGCGTGTTTTCCCCGGTGCCAATCGCGGGATTCTCCACAAGGACATCATGTTTGCCGGCGATCTGCTTTAACTGATCAAGCAGGGCGGATGCTTCGGCGGGATCCTTGAGCACCGGTTGATGCTTCCGGAGCCATTCCTCCCGTTTCGTCCACAAATCGCGTTCCTTTACGTAAAGAGTCTGCTCGGATAACTTGGCTTTACGTGCCGCTACTTCCTTGCGCGCGCTGCTGAGCGCACCCAGAATCCAGCTCAAGATCCAGAGATTTAGCAGCACGAAAACGGTTCCCGCAACAATCCACGAGAGCAGACGCTCTCGTGGATTCATTCGGCTATACCACGCCAGTGTCATTTTGCTCTTCCCTCCAATCGGAACTGCGCATGGTCATTCGACAAAATCCGTGGCGCAGCCATGTCGAATTGAAATGATCGCAACTCTGGATTCTTTTTTACTTTCTCGAAAAACTGATACGCCAGGGCAGTCGTATTCGCTTCACCGTCGACAGAAATCTGACGCGCAGACTGGTTATATGCGGTGATGCGCACGTCGGGAGACGGCAAGCTTTCAAAAAGGTGCAGCAGGATTTCAACGGGGTAATAATGCGCATCAATCGCAGGTGCGAGTGCCTTCCATTTTGCTTCGGTCGCCCGCACAAACTCAGTCTCCGGCGCGTCATGCGCTATGCGGCGGCTGAATTGGCCTATCTGGAGCCGCAACAGACCGAGGTACGCGAACAATAATAAGAGGACCGCGCCGTACGCCCCGCCGATCCAAAGGAGTCGCTTTCGCCATTCTGCCTGCCTTGTTAACTGCAAACGTCGCCGTCGCCAGCTGTCAGGCAACAGGTTCAGTTTGACCGGCGCAGGCGGCAGCTCGATGCCTACGATATCCGTCGGACTGGATAAGATCCCCTCGACTGTGTCGCGCAGCTCATAACAGGTCTCGTCCAACAACACATTCGGAAAGGAGGCATCGATTCCCTGCAATTCAGCGCTGAGTCGCAGCTGTGGCAATTCAATCTGAAGCTGCGCGCCATTGCCGCCTTCAAATACACGGGCAAGGCTCAGCTTGCCATTTTCCGTCATTGCGTAAACGAGCGTCTCACCCTCTGGATAGATCAGAACAGCGCTGCCATTGGGAGCATGAGTGCTCGCGCGCTGTGCCGCATACACAGTGATTTTTCGCTCTGCCGAATCAATTCGAAATCGGTTGTGACTTCATCAGCTGTGAATGGCAGCAGCTTTTCGATCTGGATGCGGACCATCTCCGGAAACTCCGCCGGATCCACGCTCGGTAAACGAAAACGTTGGGCAAGGACCGCAGAGACAGGCAAGCCCAGGACAAATTCGTCAGTCGCAGAAAGAAGCGGTACGGCTTCTTCCAGCGTTTGCAGTTTGCGTACGTTCCACGAACCGTTTTGCTCGGCCGAGCAGACAAAGTTCCAGCCGTGCGCAGTTGGAATTATGAAGATGGATGACTTTCCGGGTTCGATATCAAAGCTCCTTCCAGCTGAGCACTTGAGGCCGACCGACTGCTATTGCAGCTGCGGCACCACCTGGGAACATTTGTTTTTGGACTACCATCTCGACCGAGCGGCTAACGTTACCTGACTTGCCTACGCTGACGATGCGCAAAACCGGAGCTTTGTACTGAACGAATGCCTGAAGCTGTTGAAATTGCTGCGGATTCAAACCTAACGCGGCTTGAACATCAGGCGGCACGGATGCTCCGCCGGTCGCGGTAAACGGATAGTCATCTACGGTTCCATCGATTCCATCAGGGCCAGCTCGTACCTGAAGGAAGCGATCAACTGAATCGTCTCCCAAACCCGGCAAGGCGCGCAGCACGTCGCGTGATGCCCAGGCGACATCAATCGGGCCGCAGTTGCCGAGCACGGTAAAATCTTTGTCCCAACCGGGCCTTGAAGTAAATTCAGCCCAGCCTTGTACTCTCTTCAGGTCGTCCACGGAAGTCAGTGGCGCATGCGGAGGCTGGTAATTGTCGCTCTCGGGCGGCGCGTTCAAGTGATGTAGTCCTGCATTTGGTGATACCCAATCGAGCAAGGAGTCAATCATTAGGTCAATATCGTTTAGCTCCACACCTTTGAGGCTCAGATACTGACGCAAAACCTGCAGCTTTCTCGGATCCTCGCCCTGTGTAAGAAAGTTCACGTTCAAACGGCCACATTCACCCGTCACCTGGACGTCATATCCTTCTCCTCCGCGGAGTTGTCTGTGCAAATTCGGAGAGCTTGGCTGAATCAGGGGATGCAAGGCCACATCGGCCCCAGAGGAAGCCATTGCTTCGGCAGCCAAAACGCGGCTTGCATTGGTGGAAACGGCGAGTTGCGAATTAATGTTGAGCGCCCATGCAATGACCATTGCGCTGAGTAAGAACAATGCCCAAAGCGCAAGAAGAAGTGCAGCGCCACGATTTGGTTGTGAGTGTGTAGAAGGTCTTTTCATGGCTCTGTTTCAGCTAGTACGGTGTGCGTCGCAGCGGAATAATTGCTTCCCATGCAACGCCTGCATTGCCGCGTCCCACGGAAATCTTTATAAGCGAGGGCAACCGTCCTCCACCCGGCCATCGAGGCAACCAGTTATTCGCGTTCGGATCGAAATAGCTGATTTCGAGACTACTCACATCATTAACCAGTGGCACCCAACTTTCGTTTACTTCTCCGGTGTCGGATTTCTCCTGTGATCTTCGCAATAAACCAAGGTCGAGCCGGTCACCTTTTTGCTTTTCCGGTTGTAAGCGCAGCGTAACGCCAAATTCGCCGGGCGCGTAACGTGTCAGCACTCCGGGACCAGCGCTGCAGCGCCACTTTATTTCATCGCGCTCCCGCTCATTTAATTTGAACGGCTCTCCAGTCAGATTAGCTCGCATGGGAGTCAAGGTTTGCCATTCGGTGGTGAGCAGGTCCCGCAGCCCATCATATTGCGCCTCCGCAGCAGCTGTCTCCGACGAAAACTTCAGCGCAATCAGATTCGATTGCACAAAGCGAAAAATCGCCATGGACATCATCCCAAGGATCGCCACCGCCAGCATGATCTCGAGCAATGTGAATGCGCGTCGCTTAGCCCGAGCGATAAACATAAAACTGAATTTGTTTTGATTGCGGGACGCCGGCGTGTTGCCAGCGGGCAGTCAAGGTCACGAGACTGATTCCATTGAGGAGAGTGTTACCGGGTTCGGTCAATCCAGCCGGAACGGTTTTCTGAACCAATCGCACGATGCCATGACTGCTGTTGACCTTGAATTCTTTCTGAGCGTCGGGGACAGCCGGCGCCGCTTGGACTTCGCCCATACGGTCGGCCAAAATTTGTTGCACAGCTTTTTCTTCAGCGCTGATCGTACTTGCATTGAGACAATTCTCGACCGCACGGCCAAGGGAGATGACCCCGATTACAAAAATCGCCACACCGATCAGGACCTCGTACAGAGCGAACGCGCTACGAGCGTTTTGGATCGCGGGCTTTGAGTTCCGAATTTTTCTTGTGTTACCTTGCTGCATACTGGGTGACCTCAGGCTGAGCAGTCAGCGCCGAGTAATTCGCTGTCCAAGCCCCGGCCGGACCTCTGAACTGAACAGTCGCCGGTTCGCAGTTTCCCGATGGCCAGAATATCCATTCCCATGGGTGGTCTGCCGTTAATGCTGCTGGCAACGCGAGTTTTAGCATCGTTCCCTTGGCCAGACGAAATTCAGCGACAGCTTTTGCTTCTTCGCCCTCCGCAAAAGCTTCGGGGCGTAGAAGAACG
>QHZX01000428.1 GCA_003224835.1 Acidobacteriota bacterium
CACGACTCCACCCAGGTTGCTGAAAATTCGGAGCGGATAGCGCAACTCGGAATTCAAAATGAACAGCTGGTTTCCCCCGATAGGTATCGGGATTAGAGGGCAGTTGGCCGTGGTATTTGATTGGCAGAATGGGATATAGCGGATGGGGCCTGCCTCATCTGTTGGGAATCCGCGCAAAGTCGTCCCCCCACCGGCGAAGAAACGCTGGCTAGTGGGGACATAGCTGCTTGCAAATGGTGCAGTCAGCCCCAGCCGCACACTGTTAGCAAAAACCATGCTGTGGAAGGGCTTGTAGAAAGCGTACTGCGTTAGCAGGCGAGTGAAATTGGCGCTGGAACCGAAAGCGCTGGGCACAATTCGAACGTCCACTGTGCTGTAGATGCCTTGGTGAGCGTCCAGCGGTTTGTCGCGCGTGTCTTGAATGAGAGTACTGGAGACATATGAGAGCCGCACATTTCGGTCTGGCCCCAACACCAATTGAGGAACCAGTAGCTGACTCAGCCTGGTCCGATTGAAATCGTACCGAAGCTGCAGCTGCTTCGTTTTTTTGCTGTCAAGAAATTTCTGGAACTGCAGGGAAGCATCCGCGAGCCGCGCCGCGAACAAAGGATTTTCTGTGGTGCGCTCGCCTGAGATGCTCGTTAGCGCCTGCCAATTGGAGAGCCGAAAGTGGGGGTCGGTGTAGGTGGCAAGTACCCGCTGATCGAGGCGTGCCGCCAATATCGATATTGCCGCCGTCTCGCCCAGCCCGCGCATATTCAGCCGGGTATATTCAATTGAGCCACGGGGACTTGCGAAAGTTTTGTCGCTGGGCAGGACCTTCGCTCCGTGTAGTCCAATGGTCGGTAGCCCAGGGACGGCGACGCTACCCGTGGGGACGTTTCCTCCCCGCCGCGAGACCTCGAATCCGAACGCGTACGTGATGGAATTGCGCTTGGCCTCATGAACTTTCACCACCGCTTCTTCTTCAGTCTGGTCGGTGATGTCTTTTCTGGGACCTACACTGGACCAATCAAATATGCCAAGGTCGTAGAGATTACTTTCTGCTTGCAGCAGCTTGCCTTCACTCAGGGGCTGCTCGGGAGAGAACATCGCGCTCTTCTGGACCAAAGCGAGTCGCGTCTTTTTCCAGCCCATGTAAACCACATGGCTGATATGGACCTGCTGGTTCTCGATAATTTCGTAGGATATATCGACCTGGTGCGGATCATCGGGATGACGCGAAACCACGGTCTTGACCTCCGAATTGAGAAATCCGCTGTCCAAATATTTCGCTGCGATGTGATTGCGATCGTCCGCCATCCGGCGCGGTGAATAGGGTTTTCCTTCCTGCAATTCAAATTCAGCTTTGCCCTGGTGCAGCTGATCCAGTGGAATACGCTTGTTGCCCTCGACCTGCAACCTGCTCACAATCGTCCGATCACCTTCGGCGACGTTAAAGGTGATGAATATTCCTTTATTGTGCTGCACGGCTTGAGGCGTGACTTTGACGTCCTCAAAACCATTGTCTTTGTAGAAGTTCTCAACGCTTTTTGCGCTGGTTCGCAGGAGTTTTTGGCTATAAAGACCGTGGCTGATCAGCCATCGCCCTTTTTTTATCTCGACCTGATCAACCAGGTCGCTGCTGCTCAAGTTGTGATTTCCGGTAAACGCAATTTCTGAAACTGAATATTTGCGCCCTTTATTGATTTGAAATGTGAGAATGGTTCTTCCATTCTGCTGCTGCGAATTCGTGCTCACCTTGGCTTCGAAGTAGCCTTTGCGCTCGAAATAATCCTGCAGATTACGCCGGCTTTCTTCGATGATGTCGGGGTCAACCGACCCCTCGTCATAAATGGAAATCAATTTTTTCCTTTGGCGGCCGGATTGAAAGGGAATCCACGAGAGCCTTGCGCCCACAACTCGAATCTCTACCACAGGTCCTGTATCAACATTAATGGCGACGTCAGCCCGATTTGTGTCTGGGTGATATTCCGGAGGACCGATGACGATCTTGTTGGCCGGATATTTTTCCTTTGCCAATTCTTTGCGCAGCAGAGCAGTTGCCGCCTGAATCCTTCTTGGTGAATACGGCTTCCCGCGCTTCAGAAGTGCCCCGGTAAAACGGGCACGCAAAGAGCGCATTGCGGCTACTAATCGGCGATCCTCCGCTGGTGTCGATCCCCTTACTTCCACTTTTCCGATGTGCGCGTGCTTGCCCGGTTGGACATGAAATGTGACATGTGCCAGTTGGTTCGCATCATCGAGTTGAACGTCGGTATGCACCTTGACCTGAAAGAAACCGTAGTCCTGGAAAAATTTCACCAGCGCTGACTCGGCGGTCGCCAATTGACTCTGCTGATACGTGGTTTGGTCAGGCAAATTCACAACCTGCAGCAATCGCGAATAAGCGAAGTACTTGGTCGCGCCCGGAAACTGCAGCATGCCAACGTAGTAAGAAGGTTGCAGCACGAATGTGAGCTTGAGACCAG
>QHZX01000429.1:0-2559 GCA_003224835.1 Acidobacteriota bacterium
GCTCCAGGCCCAAGTGGGATAATCATACAGATGTCGCTCGGATTGTACATTTCAGTGCCCTTTTGCAAGACGAAGTGCAGCTATTGCAACTTCGCCTCAGATGTTTTCTCGCGTTCACTTTTCGAGAAATACACCGTGCGCCTCTGCGCTGAGATTGTAAATGCCAACGAGACTGCCGACGACATTGGGGGGGTGCTCCAACCTACGGTTGACTCCATTTACTTAGGCGGCGGCACTCCTACTTTATTGAATGTCACACAGCTGGAATGCATTTTTGTCACAATTCGGCAAAATTTCACCGTTTTGCCGAGTGCAGAAATCACCGTTGAATGTGCTCCGGGAACTTTGAGTCCGTCCGTAATTGAGAGTCTGCAGGGATGTGGCGTTAACCGTGTGAGCCTCGGGGTGCAATCATTTGATGACCACGAGTCGGCCTCTGTCGGACGTTTGCACAAACGATTGACCGTCATCGACGATATTGAACGATTGCGGTCCGCTGGAATTGCAAATATCAATGTTGACCTAATTGCCGGCTTGCCGCATCAGACCCTCGAAAGTTGGCACACATCACTCGATCAATTAATTTTGCTGGCGGTCCCTCACGCCAGCATATACATGCTCGAGGTTGATGAGGATTCCAGGCTCGGGCGTGAACTGATTGCGGGTGGGCAGAAATATCACGCGCACTTCGTTCCAGACGAAGATTTAACCGCCGACATGTATGAAATCGCGGGTGAGCGCCTGAGTGCTGCGGGAATTGCACAATATGAAATTTCGAACTTCGCGCGCACGGGCTTTGAATCAAGACATAACCTGAAATATTGGACTCGTCAGCCCTATTTGGGATTCGGAGTCGACGCTCATTCGATGCTGCGTTCACATAACGGAGAGAGTGCAGTGAGATTTTCGAATCCCGACTCTCTGGAGAAATATCTTTCCGACACTGGAAAAGAGCACACGCCAGTATCCGGCGAATGTGCGTTGCAAGAGGCGTTTTTCCTGGGATTGCGGCTGAATCGCGGCGTAGACCTGCGCGATCTCATCGACGAGTTTGGCGAGAATTCGATTGCAACTTACAACGACATCATTTCTGAGCTGACGAGCGCTGGTTTTCTCGAAGAAGCGGCCAGCACAATTCGGCTCACCTCGAAGGGCAGAATGCTGTCAAACGAAGTATTCGAGCGCTTCATTTCCGTTGACTTAGCGGTATAATCCAGGCCCAAAAGCGAGGTCACGTATGGGACTCTACTCGCATTATGACGGCGCGCACAACCATCCAATTAGTCGCGCGCTCCATTTGGTCGCCATCCCTGTAGGCTTCTCATCGATTGTTGTTGTGTGGTTTCACTGGATCATCGCGCTTCTTCTGATTCCTACCGCTTTTGCCCTGGCTTGGGTGGGACATCTCATCGAGGGTAACCAGCCGGCTTTTCTCACCAATCCTGTTCATGTGCTGGTCGCCCCAGTCTGGATGGCAAAAAAGCTTTTTGGAAAACACACCGCTACCCGGACGTAACCAACCGGTCGGCATCGAATTTTTGTTAGCCCTTCGCCTGTGTTGTAATTACTCCTTGGCAAGGAGCAAAGCTTGGATTTCCAGCTCAACGAAGAACAACTACAACTTAAAAAAAGTGTTCGCGAGTTCGCCGAACGGGAGATTGCGCCCCATGTTCGCAAGTGGGATGAAGCCGGCGATTTTCCGCTTTCTACAATTAAAGAACTCGGCAAGTTGGGGTTGATGGGGGTGGTCTTTCCCTCGGAACTGGGCGGCGCAGGCATGGGTTACGTGGACTACGTAACGGCAGTCGAGGAACTTTCGCGCGTGGACGGCTCGGTCGGCATCATCGTCGCCGCGCATACATCTCTTTGCTCGAATCATATTTTCCTTGCCGCCAGCGAATCGCAAAAAAAGAAATATCTTCCCAAGCTCGCGACCGGAGAATTTATTGGCGCATGGGGACTGACTGAACCATCATCGGGGTCCGATGCGGGCAGCGCACGCATGACGGCCGTTCGTAAAGGCAAGAATTGGGTCCTAAACGGCACCAAGACGTTCTGTACCAACGGCCATTATGCCGATGTTCTCGTCGTCGTAGCCGTAACCGACCGCGCAGCGCACACTCACGGCCTGTCAGCATTCATCGTTGAGAAAGGAACTCCAGGATTTCGTCCGGGGAAGAAAGAGGACAAGCTTGGCCTGCGCGCCAGCGACACCGCAGAATTGATCTTCGAAGATTGCGTTCTGGCTGCTGAGAATTTGCTTGGGACCGAGGGCCAGGGATTCGTAGATGCTATGCGGGTGCTCGATGGTGGACGCATTTCCATCGCCGCTCTGTCGTTGGGAATGGCCGAGGGCGCTTACGATGCGGCGCTGAACTATTCCAAGCAGCGCAAGCAGTTCGGCCGCGCCATCAGCGATTTTCAGGCGATCCAATGGAAACTGGCGGACATGGCAACAGAGATCGAAGCTGCCAAGCTGCTGACGTTTCGCGCTGCCGCCATGAAAGACGCCGGGCTCAAGACTACCCTCGAATCATCCATGGCCAAGCTCTTCGCCAG
>QHZX01000429.1:2594-4377 GCA_003224835.1 Acidobacteriota bacterium
GTTCTACCGTGACGTGAAGCTCTGCACCATCGGTGAAGGCACCAGCGAGATTCAACGGATGGTGATCGCCAGGCAATTGCTGAAAGATTGAGGACAGTGTCACAACCGGCGATCGCATCATCAACAACTCCCGCCGGCCCAATTTTTTCTTTACACTTCTTCTTTGAAGGATGCGACTAACAATCTGATCTCTCAGCTTCGCTCCGGCGATCCACGAGCGCTCGCGCGCTCAATTTCGACTGTCGAGAATCACTCTCCGGGTTGGGTTGAACTCCTTAAGCAATTATTTCCGCATACAGGCAAAGCGCGAACTATCGGCCTTACCGGCGCGCCGGGCGCAGGCAAGAGCACGCTTGTCGATCAATTAGCAAAACATTATCGCGAACAGAAACACTCTATCGGTATTATCGCGGTCGATCCCACCAGTCCCTACACCGGCGGCGCGATACTCGGCGATCGTATCCGCATGCAGCAGCATTTTTCCGATCCTGGCATTTACATACGTAGTATGGCAACTCGCGGCTCTCTTGGCGGGTTGGCGCGGACCACTGCGGATGTCGCGCTGGTGCTCGACGCTGGCGGACGTGATCTGGTTTTGATCGAGACCGTCGGCGTGGGCCAGGATGAAATCGACATCGTTCGATTAGCCGATGTCACCGTCGTGATTCTCGTGCCTGGCATCGCGCAGTGATAACTGGACTCCGCCAATTGTGAAGATGGTTGCAACCGAGGGGAGAGGAATCAAAGAACTTGCCGATGCTATCGAGGCCTACGAATCGCACCAGGAAAAGCAAGGTTTGGGCTCAAGGCGAAAAATTCAGAACTGGGAAGCACGTCTTCTCGAGATGCTTCGCGATAACTTCTTGCAACAGGCGCTGGCAGCCATGGCTCACGGCGAGCTTTCACGATTAGCCGCTGAGGTCGCGGAACACAAGAGGGATCCATACTCTGCGATTGAGGAAATTGCGGGCCGAACCCACGGCTCCTGACCCGCGGCAGCGGTTTTCTGAAATATTTAAGAGAAAGAGCTGGCTAGAATTGACTACTGGCGCGCATATCCCTTGCTGCCACGGAATCCGGGCCCGTGCTCGAGGGAGCCCATCAGCAGACGACGGAGACGGTGGCGGCTTTCCAAATCCATGTTCACGAACTCAAACCCAACTTCGTTGACATGAGCGCGCCGCAACACGACTTGCGCGCGAATGCTGCGCATGCCCACAGTGATTTGCAAATCGGCGTCGGACCCCACCCGCATTGTGTCGCTCTTGGTTCCCATCCCGCCGCCGAGGCTGAGTTCGTGTACTGCAATATTCGACTTTCCCCAGGAACTGCTGATGCTCGCCGGCACCGGACGCTTAAGGATGATTCGCTCGTACCGCCGCTGGCGTACCCATGGGCATGCTGGCGCCGAATCCAGAGGTCCGATCGCAAGCTCACCGGGTTCGAGGCTGGTCTCGGCCATGACTTGCGTGGCGTACCGCAGATCGATTTTGGCCAAGGATTGGGCGGCTGCAATTCTCAGTTCGCGATGGTGCAGCCATTTGAACATCTTCTTAGCTTCGAATAGCGATCTCAAAACCGGCACAGCATCGGGCTCCCGCAGCCTTCCGAGCGCTTCAATCGCCTTGAGCTGGAGCAAAGGAGAGCGTCCCTGTGCGTCGCCAGCCGCTGCCATCACGATCAGCGGGGGCGCAGCACTGCGATCGCCGCTCATTCCGATTTCATCAAGTGCCTGCGGAACTACCGCAGGATCGAGGACCTCGAGAATTTCAAGCAGAGTGCG
>QHZX01000430.1 GCA_003224835.1 Acidobacteriota bacterium
ACTACAGGTCGCCATAGTTCACGCTTTCTACTCAATTGGCAAGCCGGTAATTTGTGTTCCGCGGTGACAAAGAAACCGAAATGCTTTTGCAGAATGCAGATCGTGCTAGACTTCGGCAATTCGGCAGAGTCGTGTCAGAAACCTGCGCATCAGCAAGGGCCTCTTCTAAGGAGCCCTTGCGGTCCGGCTTCTGACAAGTAGCGCCTCTATTCTGCTGCTGAGTTGGCTCCGTTCATACTGCGTTTCCGGCGATCACTTTTGCTGACGAGGGATGATTTTGAAAGCGGTGACCATGATCTCCTGGGAGTTGCACCCGTTCCATACCTTGGGCGGCACGGCGTACGCAATTCGACGCTTGGCTGACCAGTTGACGAATCTCCAAATCAAAACTCGAGTACTCTTACCGGATTGTGTAGAGACCTTCCCCGGGAAGGACTTGTCGCCTTTGCTAATGCCGAGGCTCTTGAAAATGCGAGCCGAACAGCTTCGGGCTCCTCGGGTGCTGCAATGCAGCGAGTTTTCTCGAGCTGCACTTGAGGCGCTCGAACAGATTAGGGCCAATGGAGGATCAGATGCCGTCATTGCTCATAGTCTCGAAGGCGCAATTTCCATTATCCTGCGAAACGGAGATCGATCCGGAGGGCCCTCAGTCTTTTGGCTTCACAGTCTTTATGACCCACCAATCAGCGACCTTTCGAAAGATCAACGCAGAATTTTTCCGTCCGGTTCCTTGCTCTCGTCGGCCGTTATGATGGCCAATATCGTGGTCACGAGCACGGGCATTTTGAAGGACGCACGAGAGTTTGAATGGCCTGACCGGCTCAGAGAATTGCAGAATGCGCTGATAATCGCTTCGGCTGAACATCGAGTGCTGACTGTCGAATCCATGGGGTGTCTTCCGGTAGCCAATGATTCATCATGCGAAATGATTCACGGTTCAAACCTCGAGAAGTTGAAAACCGTGCCGTCACCCTATGTTCTTTTTCCTGCCCGACCTTCGCTCGACAAAGGTCTCGGCTTTTTCGCCGCGATTGCCGAACGACTGCGAGCGGACAACATCGCGTGTGTGGCGGTGCAACGGCCCGCGCCTTCAGCAAAGCCGTCGAATCTGTGTCGCAACGCTCCTATTTATTGGTTGCCCTGGCTCACTCAGGACGAGCTACTCATCGCTAAGCGCAACGCTGCATGTACGGTATTACCGAGTATTACAGAAGGCTTCGGTTTGGCCGCCGCCGAGTCGATCAGTCAAAGTGTGACCACGTTGTATCAACAGGTTGGCGGGCATCATGGTTTGGAGACATTTCCTAACGCACTGCCTGTTTCCCTGACGACCAACGAGCGAGCGCAGCTTTATGGTCTATGGTCAGAGCTAATCGAATTCCACGACTCCTGGCCTGTTTGGAAGAGATATGAAATCTCGCTGAGGCCACTGATCGACAGATGGGTAGAAGCCATACGCTCGGTTGTCTATCGTCCGAATGGTGTCATGCGAGAAATTGAAAACGCTGATTTTCCGGAAGTGCCGATCGAGGACCGGTGGGCGAATAGGCTCTGTCGTCGGATTGAGGTTGGCCCAAAGATTGAGACGGAAAGGCGCATGGCCAGGTCGATAGAACCTGCAAAGCTGTGGCCGCGAGACGGCCGTCCGCGATTGATCCATCTAATGCCGTGGGATCTGACCGTGGGCGGCGCTCAACGCATGCTCGACGTTTGGTGTTCGTATGAAGCCCAACGTTGGGACACACATATTCTGACGCCAGGCGCGCGCGGGCCGTTCGAGTTCGCTAGCGCAACAGTCCATTCCGAATTGGGGCGCGCGCAAGTGCTGAGTCTGATTGAATCGCTGCAGCCGGATTTGCTTGTACATCACGAGCCCTCTGCTGAGAACGGCATCAGGTCAAGGTGTCCTCAAGTCTGGATCCTGCATTGCACGAATTCACTGCGAGAGCCGCCGCCACAACATGTGACGCCAGCAATGGTGTTCTCGAATTTTGATTCGCCGGAAATTCATTCTGATTGGCGGCTGTTGCCGCTCAAGGTTCTGCCGTTGCAGATCGATGCTCGCGAGTTTCGCCCAACCAAACGGAAGCATGTTGGTCTCGTCTGCGGCATCGTGGGCCGCCTGCACGAGGATAAGGTTCCGCGCTCTTTCATTGAAGCGGTGCTGGCATGGGAACCAGGTTCGTGGCGGATTCGATTCATTGGGCACGGACTCGATACTGGCTATCAGCAATTCGTGAAAAGGAAATTTGCAAACATATCGTGGGTCGATTTTCCGGGCGACGTTACGCCGAGCAAGATGCCCTCAGCTTTGCGCGGGCTGGACGCGGTGCTGATTCCCACAGACTCTGTGC
>QHZX01000431.1 GCA_003224835.1 Acidobacteriota bacterium
CGAGATCTCCGGACTCTATTGGCACTTTGTGGACATCGTTTGGATATTCTTGTTTCCGCTGCTTTATTTATTAGGCCGTCATCTGGAAGGACACCTCTGATGATTGCGGATTGCGGATTGCGGAATTCGGATTTGTTTACTGATCGCTGACATCTGACCTCTGATCTATGAGCGAGCACATAGTCTATCCACGCGTGTATGTCGTGATTTTTCTCGCGCTCCTGTTGGGCACCGGGGTGACCGCAGGGGTCGCTTTTTTTGACTTTCCCGGTCCGCTGAATGCCGTCGTCGCCCTCACGATCGCAGTCATCAAAGCCACCCTCGTCATTCTTTATTTCATGCACGTGCGTTACAGTCCGCGGCTGATTGCTTTGATTATTGCGGCGGCGCTTTTCTGGATGGCGATTTTGTTCGCGTTGACGATCAGCGACTACTCCACGCGCGCCTGGCTGCCGGTGAGTTAATTAATTGTCAAGAACAAACTGACCTTCCCGCACATTAATCACTTTCTGACAATTCGTGCATTTGAGTTGTAAGGTCGCATCCGACGTCCTGATGATCGTGCCACAGTTGGGGCAGGGTTCTTTGATTTCATTTGTCTTGAAAAGATCGCGCATCATAAAAATGGGAATGATTAGACCGGCCACGAGCAGCGGGATGCCGAAAATCAAGCCGATGTTGGTTCCCTGTCCAAGCGTGAGGCTAATCACGAGGCCCGCGATGAACAATATCAGGCCGACGGCAATGCTGAACGAGAACCCGTAAGCACTATCGAACGTACGCCCAGGTTTTGCCTTCTGACTGGTTTCTTCCGTCATGCGGCTCCCTCT
>QHZX01000068.1 GCA_003224835.1 Acidobacteriota bacterium
CCCCGTTGTTCTCCAGCTCCTAGACTGTTCCACTCTAGACGCCAGCGTGGCGTTTACTTCTCGAAGGACCTCTCCGGAGCACATGCTAAACTGAGCATAATCTGCATGTGCCGACGTAGCTCAGTTGGTAGAGCAGCCGATTCGTAATCGGCAGGTCAGCGGTTCAACTCCGCTCGTCGGCTCCATTCAATCCCAGCTCCAATTCGTTCTATCTGAGGATTGCTATGAACTCGCGGCGATGGGATCTGCGCTAAGCCGCTCGGTTAGAACTCCGTGAAGCAGGAAAAGGTCGGTTAATAACGCGCGGAGATGAATTGACGCATTCAGATTGTCGATGAGTTGAGAGCTGATCGTGGGTTGGGCGAGCACGAGCTCAATTGCCGCTAGCGAGTCTCGCGCGTCGCGGTCCAGCACGGCTAAAAATGCCTGGTACTTTCCCGCCGGCTCGAGTCTGTGTTTCTCTATGAGGTTTCCTGCGGCTTTTGCCAATCCGGAAATCGCCTGGAGCGCGCGTTGCAGATGAGAGCGGACTTGACTGCCTTCATCGCTGGGGAAGCCCTTACCTGCGTAGCCCAGCATGAACTCATAGCATTCTTCAATGGCGTCGCAGCGCTCGTCAATTTCAGTAAGTTCAGTCAGCATGAGCGCCGCCTTTTTGGCTGCCGGGGAATGGTGGAGGTTCCACTACCCAACGCTCCGGATCGTGCTCCTCCAAATAAAAATCGCGCTTCATGGAGCCGAAGACCATGGAGTATGTGATGGGCAACTTTTCCGGCCGCACGGCAAAGTAAATATGCACGACAACCAGCGCGATCAAAGCTACACCCGCCAAGCCGTGCATTACGTACATCAGCCCCCAGCTCATGTCACCGAACAAATAAGGATTGCGCGGAAGAATGCCCGTCCTGACACGGAACTTCATGAAGATGCCGGTCACCATAACGGCCAGGCCACATAGAACGATGACGCCGTGGTAGAGCTTGTTATCAAATGGATATTTCCCCGACTTCCTCGGCAGAGGCGCGGGGCGGCCAAAGAATCGCAGAGTCCGCTTCCACGAATCCTGTAGGTCGATTTTGTCCGGCCAAATGGACCAGAAGTCCAGGAAAAAGGAGGCGTGAATAATGTGGAAGATGATTGATCCGGTCAGCACCAGGCCGGCGATCCAATGGTACGTCACCCAGTTGAACTGAACTCCGACCTTCGGCAAGAAAGCGGTAAACAGAAGCGCCAACATGGCGAGCGCCATAATCCAGTGGAAAAGGCGTGCTGCCAGTGAATGCCTGGAGATTTTTTCCGGTAGCCGAGAGAGCAGCTCCGGGGAAGTTGTTGCCGCATATTGCTTTTGCTTGGCGAAATAACGCACGTAGATCGCATGAACAACAAGGAAAAGCAGGCCTGCGATCAGAGAGACCCAGATTAAGAACCATGCGATATGAATTGGGACACGCTGTCCCCAAGGACTTGTGGCCCACTCTAGGATGCCCACGTCGCCTCCTGCACCCCGGTGATCGATCGCTTTACCAGGTTTCTCATTAACGGAATTTTGTAGGCATTGAATTGCAAAGGCACAGCGCCTTGCACCGCTAAGTTTCCAGCCATTTCTGCGGTTGCAATGCTGCGCTGTTTGCCGCGGATTGCATTTTCGACAGCCTTCAATCGCAGTGGTCGCGCCGCGGCGCCGTTAACTGCGACTCGCACCTGCTGAATTGTGTCTCCAGACAGGACCATCGCCGAGGCGACGTTCATCAGCGGGAAATCCCACACATTGCGGTCGCGCACTTTCTCGAAATAAAACTGCGCGCCGGCCCAGGTCGCGGGTATTCGAACTGCTGTCAAT
This sequence comes from Acidobacteriota bacterium, assembly GCA_003224835.1. Lineage (GTDB taxonomy): Bacteria > Acidobacteriota > Terriglobia > Terriglobales > Acidobacteriaceae > Gp1-AA145. The sequence goes on from QHZX01000068.1 coordinate 1,841, forward strand.
AGATCGCCGGGCTGTAGCACGGTCAATCTCGTAATGTCTATTTCGGGTCCGACGAAGTAATCCTCAGCATTCACGACGCGTTCGCCTTTGCGGTTACGAATGACGAACTTGGCATCGAGCGCGATCAGGGCTGGAGCAGTATCCGAAGGATTGACCGCGACGCAGCGTTCCGCGTGAAGAATCGCATGCTCACGGTTGCGGCCGACTGGAGTATCCGCGTAGCAGATATTTCCACCCGCCCGATAACATGGCCACCCGGCGCGATAATACCAGCAGCGCGTGTCTTGCGACACATTGCCGCCAATTGTGCCCTGATTGCGGATCTGCGGGGACGCGACCAGCTCGGCGCTTTGGGCCAAGAGACTGTATTTTGCCTTGATAAGAGGATGCTGCGCGATTTCCGTGAGCGTGGTCATCGCGCCGATCTCAAGCCCCTGGCCTGTTTCACGAATACCTTTAAGTTCCTCAACTCCGCTCAGGTCTACGACGGTGTTCGGCTTTTTGATCCTGTCCTTCAGCCAATCAAAGCTGTCGAGACCACCGGCGAGCACCCAGGCGTCAGGCCCATATTGATCGAGGATTTTTTGCGCGTCCGCAATAGAGGTCGGCTGGAGCAGCTGGAACGCCGGCATCACGTCTCGAATTACAGCCATTGTTTTCTCCGCTAAATGTGTGCGGTCAACGGATCTTGCATCGGCCGCCCGGCTTCTAATGATGTAAGAATCGTGTCAGCATTAACGGGCGCTCGACGAAATACATCGTCACCCACAGCATCGGATAAAGCGTTCAGAATAGAAGCGCAACCACCGCCGACTGGCGGCTCGCCGATTCCTCGCGCACCCACCGGGGTTTCTGGATCCGGAATATCAAGGGCGGCCCATTGCATATTCGGGGGCACATCGAGAATAGTCGGTGGCTTGCTCTGATAGAAGCGCCGCGAGATCATGTGCCCATATTCAGGATCGAAAACCCACTTCTGCCCGATCGCATGTCCAATCCCAAGTATCGAGCGTCCCAGCACCTGACCACCGAGTGCGCGCGGATGGATCACGGTGCCGACATCGGCGTAAGCAAGAAAGTCAATGATGTTGTATTTGCCGGTTTCGACGTCGACTTCGACTTCGGCAAAGCTGGCCACGAAAGACATCGAGGTGCCATCGTGCGGATATTTGTCTTTCGCAACAGCGACCAGGCCTTGTCCTGCCAGCGCTGCTACCGAGGCCTTGGTGTATTTGTTCACGTCAGGCGGAGCTTCATGGCCGTCGTATTTGCCACCCAGTTTGACTGCATGCTGCGCGGCTTGCGCCAGAGTCATTCCCGCCCCGCCGCCCTTGGCAAAAACGCGTTCGTGGGCGACTTCATAATGCTCCGGCTTGCCGCCGAGTTTTTTGGCCGCGATTTCCTGCAGTTTCTGCTTGGCATCCATCGCTGCCGCGTGTGCCGCTCGCGTCATCGCATGCGTGGTCTGGCTACCACCGGAAACGCACGTCCATGGCAGATTTTGTGTCGTGTTGCCCCAGGTCAAGTCGCATTTTTCCCAAGGCACACCAAGCACCTCAGCAACGACGCGATGACAGTCAATAACAGATTCCGTGCCCAGGTTCCCGATTCCCGATGGGATCGCAATCCGCCCATCGGACTTGATCACGAATAGACCGTCATAACCAGTAGAGCCTCCGAAGAAACAACTCAACGAAACGCCGAGTCCGCGAACCTTCGATCCGGCGCGCTTCGGCTTGCTCGCGACCCGTTCCTGCCATCTAAATTGCTCGGCGCCACGATCCAGCGCGTCTTTCATGAAGCTACTGGTGCAATGCGCCCGTTTTCCGTTCTGCACCGGCCCAAAGTCAGCCTTTCCTTCGGGACAATTCACACGACGAACAGCCACCTGGTCGAGGCCGAGTTTCCGCGCGGCTTTGCAAATAATCGGCTCCATCATTACGATTCCCTGCATTCCGCCGGGAGCGCTCTGCGGGCCGCGTGGAGGCGTATTCGTCATGATCGTGGCCCCGCGCCAGCGCATGGCAGGCGGTTGGTATAGCAGGGAAACGATTCGTGCTGCCGCGCCGGCATCACCCACCGCGTCGTACGGACCCGTGTTGCAAATCACGAACATGTCGACCGCGGTGATTCGCCCTTCTTTGGAAAAGCCGACTTTCAGGCGGCCTAGCAGACTCGGTCGTCCCCGCCCGATGAACGTTTCTTCCTCACGGGTGATTCGCATCATGACCGGAGCGTTGGTTTTCTTTGAGAGGAGCGCAGGAATAATTGCGGTGATCGCCGCCGTTACCTTGCTGCCAAAGCCGCCGCCGGTGTACTCGCTGACGAGGACGACATTGGATGCATCGATATGTAACCATCGGGCGAGCGCGGGAACGGTCTGGACCGTACTCTGCGTTCCAGTGTGAACATAAACTTTGCCATTCTGCCAATACGCTAAAGCACTGCGGGTTTCGAGCGTCTGATGACTGGTGTCGGGCGTGACGAAACTTTCGTCAACAATCAACTCGGCATTCTTGAACCCTTGGTCGATATCGCCGTATGACCAGTCGTCAGTAGGCTTGCCCATCGGGAGCCGGCCCTGCTTCGCCCCTTCAAAATCTGCGCTGGTCCACTTCAGTTCTGCCACTTCCGCTGGAGGAGGGCTGGCGGGGCGTTCACCGGGCTTGGCTGGCGGTGGCTGATGCTGGTCCCATACATTTCCTTCGACGCGCGGATTCGGGCCACCCGGACGAAGAGAATCCAGAGGATCTAAAACAAATGGAAGTGGCTCGAACTCGACATTGATTTTTTCGATCGCCTCAGCTGCCGTGTACTCATCAACCGCCGCTACAGCAAGTACCGGTTCTCCTTGATAGAGCGGTTCGTTGGTCAGGGCCCGCTCCCCACGTGGATTGGCTTTAATAACAGTTCCAAGGTCAGTCAAGCTGTCGGCCGGCGCGGGCAGATCGTTCGCGGTCAGGATCGCCTTCACGCCGGGCATTTTGAGTGCTTCGCTGGCATCAATGTGCTTCACACGCGCGTGAGGGAGAGGACTGAGAAGCAGTTTGCAAAACAGCATGCCGTCGGCACGAAAATCCTCTGCGTATTTTGCCTGGCCAGTAACCTTCGCGTAGAGGTCTGCAGTCTGATAATTCTTGCCGATTACTTTGTACTGAGCGCCGTACTTGCGCTCGCTGCCTGGGACGATTTCTCTGGCTTTAGGCACGGCTGCTCCTCCTCATGTACTCAGCTCCGCGCATGAAGGCGGTGAGGATTTTGTCGTAATCTTGGCAGCGGCAGAGGTTACCCGAGATCCCGTGCGCCAATTCAGCTCGCGTTGGATTTGGATTGGTTTTTAGAAATCCAACGGCGGCCATGACGAACCCGGGCATGCAGTAGGCACATTGAAATCCTTGTTCGTCGACGACGCCTTGTTGGACGGGGTGTAGCTTGCCATGCGGACTGGCCAAGCCTTCAATGGTCAAGACTTTCTTGTCACGTACTGTATGGGTGAGCACCGAACATGCATAGTATGGAACATCGTCGATCAGCACAGTACATGAGCCGCACTCAGCGCGGTCGCATCCCAGCTTGGTTCCGGTGAGACCCAGCTTATAGCGCAGCGTCCACGCCAGCGTTTCCTGCTTGACGACGTCGACGCGCCGCTGCTGGCCGTTGACGTTGAGAGTGATGAGCCGTTCTCCAAGCCCAGCCGACGACCTCTGACCGGCAAGAGTCGATGCTCGAAATAGATAACTTGTTGAGGACACCGCTACTCCGCTGGTGATCACGCCTTTTATGAAAGCGCGCCGGGAGACTCTCTTGGCGGCGGTTTCGCTGACCTGCTTGTCTGCTTCTGACATGCCGGTTACCTCGGCTAGCAAATTAGAGCCAGGAATAAACTAGCAGCTCTCAATTTTTCCCTGCAAGCAAAAGGGGTCAATCGAGAAATTTTAAGAAAGACATTCAATTAATGCAAAAAGATCACACCTAAGCTAGAACAGACTGGCCGCCTGGCGCAAGTCCCGCGCCGATGGATTTACTACCGCGGTTGTACGTCCAAACCAGATTCAGGTTAGTCTCTGAGCTGCCTTTTTGGCGTGTGGCGCAGGCTGCGCCCTTCGATGAGCCTGAATAATTCCTCGGCCAGATTAGTAGCATGATCGCCGGCGCGCTCAAGTGCCTGGGCCATTAAGAGCGCATCCGCACCGTACTTTGGCTCGCTGCGAGAGTCACTCTGAACGTGACGTCTGAACAGAGACTTGTAGATTTGGTCAATCTCTCGGTCCGCACGGAGCACGGAGCCTGCTGGATCCAGGGCCCGCTCAACGAAGCTCACACGGATCTGTTGCAACATGTTTGCTAACACGTCCAGGATTTCAATGAGCTGTCGAACGTCGACCTGTGGCAACTGCGTTTCCAGGCTGTGCGCTCGCTGGGCCACTCCCCAAAGTAGATCGCCGATCCGCTCAAGATCGGTGCTGAACCTGAGGCAGGCAAGCAACTCGCGCGCTTCGAGTTCACCAACATCGGTGATCGCGGCCGGAAGCTGTTCATCTATTTGCTGCTCTATGCGGTCGAGTTCTTTCTCGCAATCCCGCACCGCGAGGAATGCCAGGCGGGAAGAATTGGCGAGAAACTCTTTTGTGTTGGAGGCGGCATCACTCGCGATTAAACACGCGCGGACTGCCAATTCCGTCAACTCATTTCCGTTTGAATGAACTGAATGAGGCTGTTTCTTACGCGCACTCGCTTTGCGTGATCCAGGCTTTGGCATATGTTTCCTGCACTAGTGTATTGCCTGGGAAAGTCGAAGGGGAACACGTCGCTCGCATCTGTGAAGAATATGAGAGTGCGCTTTCCTTTGAGAATCAAGCTGTGCTCTAGGCAGAAGCATTCGGCTCGTGCACTCTGTTTTCGTGACAACAAAGTTGCGATTGATTAATGACCTTCTGGGACAACTTCGAGAGCGCGAACAAGTGGCGGCGGTTTGTTATCGAATACGCAAGCTAAAGATCGAATTTTTATTAGTGCGAACACGCAAGGGCAGGTGGACTTTTCCCAAAGGAGGCGTGGTGCGAGGATTAAGCCGGGCGCAATCCGCTGCTTTGGAAGCATTTGAAGAAGGCGGAGTCCATGGCCGAATTGAGCAGGCTTCGTTCACCAGCTATGTTCTCGGTAAAAACCGGTCCTCCCAACCGGCTCAGGCAGTCGAGGCTTACCTATGTGAGGTGCAGCGGCTTGGCACACCAGAAGAAGCCGACCGAACGCCGACGTGGTTTAGTGCGGAGACAGCACAATCGTGTTTTCAAGAAGGGCGGAGTACGCAAGATGCGAATGAGCTTGGGCGCGTGGTTGTTCGGGCGCTCGCCAAAATCGAACGCCGGATGAACGAAATGGAAATCGCAATCGGGGGAATATAGATCCTCTACGGAAAGTGCACTTTGGAGCTACCGAGAAAGAACAGGTAGTTTGATCGCGTAGCCATACTACAGGGCAGTTGCGCGAATTTATGCCGCGTCTTCCACAGCAGTTCACACCGGTTGCACCATGTGAGTAGCATTTGTTGATATAAAAGGTTCCTCTTGAGCCTATTTTCCTATTGCGGAGCGAACCCTGGACTTTTGATAATACGCGTAGTCTCATTGATAACGTGTATCGATACAGCCGAGAAGATTTGATTCGAATCCTGCGAGTGAGCTCGCGGCAACTCGTCGCTTGGGAAAAAGCTGGGTTGGTCGCGGTCGCCGACAGCTACACCTTCTTTGACCTTCTGCAGGTAAAAAAAGTGCGCGAGCTTTGCGCGCGGCATGTCCGGCCAATTGAGATTCGACAATCCCTGACCGCAATGCAAAAGCAGGCTGCGGGAATCGAGAATCCGTTGCTCGAGGCGAACGCTTCCAACAGTGGGCGGCACCGGGTGGCGTTTCGACATGAAGGCAGGCTGCTGGAACCGATTGCCGGGCAATTCATGTTTGACTTTTCGCCTGGAGAAAAAGTCATCGCAAGCGTTCCTGTGACCAGAACTTCTACGGTTCCTCAAGAACCAGCAAGCGCGGACGTGGCCGAGTTATTTGCTCGTGGGGTAGCGCTAGAAGATGATCCGCGAAATCAGCTCCAGGCCATCGCTTCCTATGAGCGCGTACTGCAGCTTGATCCAGAACACGCGGCGGCGCACATAAACCTCGGCACCCTGTACTACAACCGGCAGGATTATCGGGCCGCCGAAGACCATTACCGCGAGGCGTTGCGGATAGATCCACGTTATGCGCTGGCACATTTCGATCTTGGCAACGTGCTCGATGAAACTGGCCGGATCAATGATGCAGTTGAGAGTTATCTAACTGCGCTGCAGTTGGCGCCCACTTATGCTGACGCCCATTACAATCTTGCTCTCGCCTACGAGAAGATGCGTGAACCGCGCAAGGCGCTCAAACATTGGCAGGCGTATGTGAAGTTAGATTCGACGGGACCGTGGTCCACTCACGCGCGTACTCAGATCAAACGCATTCTCAAAAGTGATCCGCTCAAGCTGGTTATCGGCGGAAACGCTGGACTACATCCCGAAAGCTAGTTGTCATCCTCCGTCTGTTTCCCCGGTGTAAAATTTCTATCGCTGACCTCGAAAGGAATTTTCTATGCCGGAAACCGCTCTGCAGAGTTTGCCTGCAATCCCTCTAACCTCGCTGTCCGAAGACGAAATTCTTTTTCGCGAGAACGTACGTCAATTTGCAGAGGAAAAGGTTCGCCCGTTGGCGAAAGAGATGGACGAGAAGGGCGTTTTCGATAAGTCACTGATCGAACAGTTTTTTCACCTTGGGCTGATGGGTATAGAAGTGCCGGAGCAGTACGGCGGCGCAGACGGGAAGTTCTTCGAGGCGATCTTGGCAGTCGAGGAACTCTCGCGCGCCGATGCTTCTGCAGGTGTGGTGGTCGATGTGCAGAACACTCTGGTGAATAACGCGCTGCTGCGCTGGGCCACTCCCGAGCAGAAAAAAAAGTACTTGCCGCGAATGGCTTCAGATACGGTCGGCGCTTACGCGTTAAGCGAGGCGGGTTCGGGCTCCGACGCTTTTGCCCTGCAGACCAGGGCAGAATTGAAAGGCGCGGATTACGTTCTGAGCGGCCGGAAGCTTTGGATCACAAATGCGAAAGAAGCTGGAATATTCGTGCTGTTTGCGACTGTCGATCCAGCTGCTGGGTATAAAGGAATTACTGCTTTCATTATTGAGAAGGAATTTCCTGGCTTGGAAGAATGCCGTGTTCCGAAAAGTAATGTATTGGGAGAAGTCGGCAAAGGGTACAAGATCGCGATTGAGACCTTGAACGAAGGCCGCATCGGAATTGGAGCGCAAATGCTGGGAGTGGCACGAGGCGCGTGGGAATATGCTGCCAAGTATGCGCAAGAGCGCAAACAATTTGGCAAGAGCATTTCTGAGTTCCAGGGAATCCAATTTCAGATTGCACAGATGGCGACGGAGATTGAAGCGGCGCGATTAATGGTCTATAACGCAGCGCGAATGAAAGATGGCGGCGCGCCATTCGTGAAAGAAGCCGCGATGACAAAACTGTTCTGCTCACAAGTGGCCGAACGCGTGACGTCGCTTGCGATTGAGGTTTATGGCGGGGTGGGTTTTACAAAGGATTATCCTGTCGAAAAATACTGGCGCGACGCAAAGATCGGTAAGATCTACGAGGGCACGTCGAACATGCAGCTTTCGACGATTGCGAAGCTGGTCATGGGAAAGTGAACGCGAGGGCGCGGATAGTTTTATTCGCGATATTCGAGTATTTCGCGGGCGCCCGCGCCACACACTATGTAATCTTCTCTCCCACCGACTTCGCCTGCGAGAACAACAGTAAGTAATCTGGTCCGCCAGCCTTTGAGTCTGTTCCTGACATGTTGAAGCCCCCGAAGGGGTGCGCGCCGACAATTGCGCCAGTGCACTTGCGGTTAATGTAAAGATTGCCGACGTGGAATTCGCGCATCGCCATTTCGATCTTCTCTCGCGAGCCGGTATAAACAGCACCGGTTAAACCGAACTCGGTGTCATTAGCAATATCCAGAGCCTCCTCGAAATTTCGCGATTTAATCACTGCCAGCACCGGGCCGAAAATTTCTTCCTGCTCGAGTCTCGATTTCGGCTGAATGTCTGCAATGACGGTCGGCTGGATGAAGTAACCTTCTCCGGCGTTAGTTGCGCGCCCTCCACCAGTGATCAGCCGTCCTTCACGCTTTCCAATATCGATGTAGTTCATGATCGACTTCATCGATCCTTCGTTGATTACCGCGCCCATATTGGTATTGATCGCGGGATCGCCAATCGTGAGCCGTTCCACCCGGTCCTTCAGGCGCTCGAGGAACTTGCCATAAATGCGTTCGTCGACGATCACGCGGGAACAGGCGGAGCATTTCTGTCCCTGGAATCCAAACGCCGCGGCAGTAACGCCATCGGCCACAGTTTCGAGATCCGAATCGGCATCGATGATGATTGCATCTTTGCCACCCATTTCGAGAATTGTGCGCTTGATCCAAACCTGGCCCGGTGCGCGGTCGGCGGCAACCTTATTAATTCGCAGGCCTACTTCACGCGATCCGGTAAATGCTATGTAACGAGTTTTCGGATGCGCAACAACGGCGTCACCAAAACTGGCGCCGGCGCCGGGGCAGAAATTCACCACACCTTCGGGCATTCCAGCTTCTTCAAGAATCTCGAAAAACTTCGCTGCGATGGTCGGCGAATCGCTCGATGGCTTCAGAATGACGGTGTTTCCGCAAACGATGGAGGCTAGCGTCATGCCGGCCATAATGGCAGCGGGGAAGTTCCACGGCGGAATCACTGCTCCTACTCCCAGTGGAATATAAAACAGGTGATCGATCTCGCCCGGCAATTGCACGGGTGCCTTGGCGTGGACTAGCCGCTGTGCCTCACGGGCATAAAATTCGCAAAAATCAATGGTCTCGCCGACGTCGGCGTCCGCCTCGGCCCAATTCTTGCTTACCTCAAAAACTAACCACGCCATCAACTCGAACTTGCGTTCCCGCAGCAGGTCCGCGGTCCGAAATAACAACGAAACCCGCTCTTCCAGCGGAGTGCGGCTCCAGCTCTCGAAAGCCTTTAGTGCAGCCCGCATCGCGGGTTCAACGTGTTCTTCCCCCGCTTTCTGATGAATGCCAACAATGTCCGACGGACGAGCCGGATTCACCGAATGGATCTTCTCCGCCGTCTTTATCCGGTGTCCTCCGATGACGAGGTCGTACTCACGGCCAAGCTGTCCGCGAACGCGGTCGAGGGCGGCCCGCATCTGCCTGGCAACGTCCCATTTGCTGAAATCAGTGACTGGCTCATTGCGAAACGGATTTTGCTGCGCACGCGTACGGAGTCGGATTGGAGCTTCAACAGTTGCCATGATTGACCTCGGAAGAATTAGCGGTACTTCCCATTTTATACCGTTCTGATCTGCTTCTCTGGCCGGACGCTCAGCCAGCGAGTTGCGCTATATTCGTCTAGCCCACTCGAAAACTTTCGATTTGTTCGACTGAAACTATGCGAGTCACGATTTTCGGAGCAACGGGAATGTTAGGGAAGGCGCTCATGCGTCAGTGGACGGAAGATGAAATCACCGGGCTAGGTAGCGCACAGGCCGACATTCGTTCGCCCGATCAGATCGATAAGGCGGTGGCCGACAATCCCGAGTGGATTGTTCTATCCGCGGCCTACACCGATGTAGATGGCTGCGAAACTAATCCCATGCTGGCGGCTGCCGTGAACACGCAAGGGGCGGTGAATGTGGCTAAGGCGGCAGCGAATTCCAGAGCGAAGCTTCTATTCATCAGCACTGACTATGTTTTCGACGGCAAGAAGAACACGCCGTATGAAGCCGATGATGCACGCGCTCCTATAAATGTTTATGGCAAGAGCAAAGCCGATGCGGAGGAGAAGATTCTCGGCTTGCTGCCGGACGCATGCATTGTGCGCACTTCATGGCTGTTCGGTCCGGGAGGGAAGTGCTTTCCGGATACGATTCTGAAGCTTGCGGCGAATCGTCCAGAAATTGACGTGGTAAACGACCAGCGCGGCTGCCCGACCTACACCTTCGATCTTGCGGACGCGATCATCAGGCTCTGCCGAGCTGGCGCAAAGGGCATTGTTCACAGCACAAACCGGGGAGTGTGCTCGTGGTATGAGTTTGCATCGGAGATCGTTCAACAGAGGGGGTTGAATACGATAATTCATCCAACTACCAGCGACCGTTTTGTTCGTCCAGCAGCGAGGCCCACCTATTCAGTCCTTTCCGCTGCCAGTCTTTCCCGCTACGGAATAAAGATGCGAAACTGGCAAGAAACACTGCCGGATTATCTGCGTGAGCGAGACAAACTCTTGCAGGTTAGCTAAAATCAAGCTGCATGTCGCGCCTTCTCCAGTGGAGCGTCCTTCCTAGCGGACTCTGATCCGCATCTGCGCAATACTCTTTTCGCGGGTATCATTCATTTTCCGCATATCTTCTGACACAAGGATTGATAGCTGACGGCCGAGAGCTGACAGCTAAAAGCTTAGGAGCTACAAGTTGGTGGCTGTTTCTTACGATGCAATCGTGATTGGCGGGGGGCACAATGGGCTGACCCATGCTGCATATCTCGCGCGCGCGGGGAAGAAAGTCCTGGTGCTCGAGCGAAGGCATGTGCTCGGCGGCGCGGCGGTCACAGAAGAAGTTTTTCCCGGATTCCAATTTTCGGTTTGTTCTTACGTAGTTTCGCTTTTACGCCCGGAGATCATTCGCGATCTCGACCTTCCGCGTCACGGGCTTGAGATTCTCCCGCTCGATGGCACGTTCACGCCCATGCCTGACGGCGATTACCTGTGGCGCGTGAACGACCATGGAAGGACGCATCGCGAGATCGCCCGCCACTCACGGTTGG
>QHZX01000432.1 GCA_003224835.1 Acidobacteriota bacterium
GTTTGCGCTCCGTTTAGAGCCAAGCCAGCAACCTTCGAGTGCGCCTGCGACAATCGCCCGCTCAACTCGGAGCTTACCGTTAAGCCAATCGATATCACGCCACTGTAATGCCAACAGTTCGCTAACCCGCAAACCGAAGCACACGGCAATCCGCGACATCGTCCTGCATGGTTCTTTCAGCTCGTTGTTGAGTTTATGGAACTCTTCCACGGTGAGACTGCGGGAGTGCCTTGTTCGTTTTGTACATCCCTTCACAACCACTAGCTCTATCGGATTGCGAGAGATTTCCAGCACTCCAGCCCACATCGCGAAGTCCACAATAATGCGGAGCATTCCACGGATGTGCGCTTTACTTTTCGGTGAGAGTGCCAGCGACCTCAACCAAAATTCGATGTCTCGTGGTTGAAGCTCATTCACTGAGACTGTTCCCCACCGTGGCAAGATGTGATTACGCAACCATGAGCGATACATCCGAGCAGTCGAAAATCTAGCTGGTAATCGTTCGGACCCTTATCGTGCTGCGATTGCGCTCACCGTCTCGCCATTGCTTTCTGTTTTGGGTTTGACCTGGATGTGCTCTACAGCTTTCCAAGCCGCTGCCTTTTGTGGGTATTCTTGCTTCGTGCCAATCCGCATGGACCGGCGCTTGCCATTTTCATCCTCTCCCAACTCAGCCCACTGTTGCCGGCTTTGCCGCAAGCAGCCGTCGGCATTCTTCTCAAGGGCAAGCTCCACCAAGATCCCATCGTTCGTTCCGTGTGTGCCGTCATCTTGGCAGCAGGTAAAGCCGCGCTCTCAAACGGTCCACTTGAAGACGATCACGTCTGCACTCCGTTACACGGTGACGAGTGGTCGAGAGGGACTCTGATGGCAGAGGGAAGTGCAGAGTCGTCCTCGTAAGCCGGCTTGTGAGAAGGAACTCCCACTGACATTCCATCGGTCGTCTAGCTAAAAAAGGAACGATGTACGGAAATGACGGTGCGCCGAGAGTGGGCCGATTTGCCCACGCCAAAGTCAGGGAAGGAACATTTTCTTTTAACTTCCGTCTGTACGTTTCGTTCTGCGTGCATGTAGGGCATCCGGTTAAGGCCAAGAGCAGCACTTGAACCTAACCCGCTCTACACCAGGGATTCTTACACCTCGGACGCTTGCGGGCCAAGCAGCAAATCTGACTTACTGTCGAACAGTCCGTGATTGCTTTTTGTTCAGGATTGAGTGAGGTCTGCGCCATATGTGTGCTCAAAAGCGCGCTAAGGAACTGGCTCACTAGCCGAAAATACAATTCTGCTGTCAAAATTCGAAGCGCTCTTCGATGCCTCATCGATGTCGCGGACCTGATCGTATCCCAAGAACCTGATCACTTCGTTTAACCGCAAGCAGGGCCCAGAAAAAGTCGGCCGCTTCAGTTCTTCAAAAACCCGTCTTTTTCTTTCCTTGGACGCAACGATAAACAGGGACAGTTGATTTGGGAGCTTCCGCTCGGAGATCCGCCATCCTCGATGGATTGAAAGATGGACCGCGTTTAACATGCCTAAAGAAAATTCTTGTTTTCTTAGCAATTTTAGACAGTGAGCCCTCTCACATTCGTGCGTGAGTGTGGTCGCAGCGACGAACGGCGATGAGAGCGAGGATTGCAGCCTTAATCGGTCGAAATAGCCTCTAATGCAAGGGCCTGACGAAGGTAACCCGCCACGTCATTAACGAAGCGATGAACCGACACCTCCGCGATCCGGTGGCCGATGATCGCGTTCATGGCTTTTCCCATGATGCCGAATGGTGGTTTGTAGAGACCTGAGAAATCCAGCTGCGTTTCGGTCGGAGTCAGCGGGTATATGGAAAGCTCGCCCTTCATTAGCGGGAACAATCGTGGCATGGTGGCTCCCTCCCATTCGAGCAGCAACCGAGTAGTGGGAGCCGGGATGACTTCATGAATTTTTTCCTCGACGGTTTTGACCGAAATGTTGATGTCGGATGTGACCCCAATACCGGCAAAATCGAGGTGCAGTTCCGCAGCAATGGATTGCACCCGGTAAGCGGCAGCCTTCGTGGCGGACTGAAACACGGTAAGTGCGTCGCCTGCTAAAGCGTCGCGGACGCGCTCGTAGGGATGGTTCACATAGTCGTAGCAGCGAATCTGATTTGCTCCATTCATCAATGTCGTTCCCTCCGGATTCTTCACACCGCGTTCAATCTATTTCAGGATGCTAGATGCAAGTCACGCCCGCCCGAAGGCAGGGGACCTCCTCGGTATGGAGATCACGCGGGACAAACTGCATCAGCCAGCAATCCTGGCATCTTTGCTGCCGCGTTCGGTCCGAATAATTCGGGCAGCTCGGGGATTCCTCAAATATATAGGGGGCGCGCCAGGGTAATCGCGGACTTCTCTTGTAGCCCCCTTTTTCCAGAAATTCCAGCTCTTGCCTGAGCAGTTTCAGAATATTCTGCGATCTATTTTCCATGGCGAACACCCCGCTATCGTTAACCTAATATCGGCCATACACAGTCTGGAAAATAGGCGCGCCGTCACCGCGCCATGTGACTGCCGTCACTGAAGAGCACGAGAAGAGCCCTGCTGCGCGTACATGCCTTAAAGAACCTTCACGTTGAATGTCGGTCAGTCTTCAACATTCGGTTTGCGATTAGCATCGAGCAACTCGGGAAATCCGACGCAGGAACGAACGAAGAACTGGAAAAGAAAAAGAGCCGGAGCGCTGTACGCCCCAGCTCTTTGGATTACTGGATGGTGCTTCAGGCCACAAAGCTCTCCATGAAGTTCGGAGACACCGAAGTCTCGACCACATACTGCTTGAATGTGATCGCGGTAGTCAGATATGGCTTTACGATTTCTGCCACCTTCGGATACGCTTCGCGCTCGTAGCGCTCTGCGTCCCGCTTCTCCGCCCAAAGCGAAACGATGATTGTCTTTTCAGTCGTCGACTCGGGCAGGAACGGCAGGATCTCCAGGAACCCCGGCTGTTTCTTGAGGACGGGTACGACCTCGTTACGTACAGCCTTAATCAACTCTTCCTTCTTTTCTGCTTTCGGAATAAATTCCACAATTCGAGCAAACATGACGGATTCTCCTTTCATCTTCAAGGCCTGGTGCCAACCCGCAAGCTGCCGCCGGAGGCTACCCACGATGTCATGTTATGCGTCGCAGGCAGTCACCGATGCACAGAGTTTACGAGTCCGCATCATGAAACACTTCAGACTATCCTCTCCGCCGGCCGAAATCAGTGACGACTGATACATAGCTGCGTGATGACAGACACCGATCGAAGGATGAAGTTCGAGAAGGCAGCGCTCAACTCGGTGAGATCGTGGATTCGAGGTTAATGCCGTCCAGTGACCAGGATCACAGCAACCAGTAAACGGCATCACTTCGCTCCTGGTCACCAGGTTATACGTTAGAAGTGGAACTTGGAGGTGAGTATGTCAGCAATCGCGCAGATATCCGAACAGAAACAGGTTGGTTTCAAACATATCTTGATGGCAACCGATTTTTCACCTGCGTCTGATCGAGCAATGGAGTGCGCGCTGGGGATTGCACGCCGCTACGGTTCTCAGGTAACGCTGGTGCATGCTTTGTTACCAGAATCTCGGGAGCCGATTCCGATGGATTCACCCCGCGACTTAGACTGTGAACGGTTCAAAGCAGAACAACGAATGAGGGAACTAGCCGGGCAAATCTCGAGAATTGGCGTCTCCAGCGGCCTGCGGATCGAGCGAGGGCGCAT
>QHZX01000433.1 GCA_003224835.1 Acidobacteriota bacterium
AGCTGGGCTTACGACTCCGGTGCGCGGCAGTACCCACATGATCCCGCAAAAGCCCGCCAGTTGCTCGATTCAGCAGGGTACCAAACTACGAACGGCGTGCGCTTTCACCTCACCATGAAGACCTCGACCGAGGAGAGCTCGCGCGCCATGGCTGCGGTCTTCCAGCAGCAGCTTAGAGAGGTTGGCATAGCCCTCGATATTCGCAGCTTTGAAGCGGCAACCTTTTTCTCTGACGTGACTCACGGGGAGTTTCAGATGTATTCCTTGCGATGGCTTGGGGCCAACGAAGACCCGGATATTTTCGAGTACGCCTTCGACTCCGCGCGAATTATTCCAAAGGGCGCGAATCGCCAGTACTACACTAATCCTCGCGTCGATGCGCTGATTGCCAAAGCCGGCGCTGAAGCCGACCAGAATGCACGCAAGGAGGATTATGCAGAAATCCAGCAGATCCTCGCCGAGGATTTGCCTTACATCAACCTCTGGTATTTCGATAATGTGATGGTCTATTCGAAGCGGGTGCGCGGATTAAATCTGAATCCTTCCGGCAACTACGATTTTCTCCGCACAGCAGAGTTGGAAAACCGGTAGCAGCGTCGCCATTTTCTTCTGTGGGCCACTGTAGCTGTGGTGAAAGGCTTTTGACTTTCCTCTGGTGTTCTCGCCATTTTTCTCAGCGGTTTCTGCGGTGAAGAGCTTTCAAAGCTTTTAAACGCAGAGAAGCCCATCTAAATTCCTGCGTGCTACCATCAAATACGGATGCGTATTTTATTCATTGGCGACATCTTTGGACGGCCCGGACGGACCATCGTTCGTGACAAGCTCAAAGATCTGGTGCGTGAGCACCACATTGATCTGGTCCTCGCCAATGGTGAAAATTCTGCCGCCGGATTCGGCATCACGCCGGCTATTGCCGAGGACCTGTTCGACCTTGGCATTGATGTGCTTACCACCGGCAACCATGTCTGGGATAAGCGCGAGCTTCTCGCTTATTACGCTTCGGCCAACGGCGACCTGCACAGCCCAGCCCGGAGAATTCTGCGTCCAGCAAACTATGCCCCTGATCTCCCCGGCTGGGGAGTTTACGAGGGCAAGAAGAACGACGTCCCTTATGCAGTTATTAATTTGCAAGGGCGCGTATTCATGGCTTCGAACGACGATCCATTTCGCAAAGCCGATGACATATTGAAGCAAGTGAAGGCAAAAAACATTCTGGTAGACCTCCACGCCGAGGCCACGTCAGAGAAGGTTGCGCTGGGCTGGTATCTGGACGGTCGCGTGACCGCCCTGGTCGGAACTCACACCCATATTCCTACCGCAGATGAGCGCGTGCTTCCCGGAGGAACCGCTTACATCACCGACGTTGGGATGACGGGGCCTTTTGAAGGTGTTATAGGCGTGAAAAAAGAAATGATCATCGATCGTTTTTTGCACAATCTTCCGATGCGTTTTGAGCCTGCAACCGGCGACCCGCGTTTATGTGCTGTGGTGATCGAAAGTGACGACGCAACCGGACGCGCGCGATCGATTGCGCGCGTGATGCTGAAGTAAATCAACGCCGATGCAAACCCAACCGGTCTCTTCCCCCCGAAAAAATATAACCATTCCCGACGCCGACGCTTACATCTTTGACATCGATGGCACCCTGCTGGTCACCAAAGATCTGGTGCACTGGAACGCGCTGCATCAGGCGATGATCGAAGCTTACGGGGTGGACACGACCATCGAAGGAATTCCCTATCACGGAAAAACCGATCTTTCGATCTTGCGGGCGGCGCTGGCGCGTGCAGGTGTTTCAGACGAGGAATTCGAGGCCAAGCTGCCAGCCGCGCTGGATGCGGTCTGCCGTGAGGTAGAAGCCAACCACCGCCAGCTCGAACCTAAAGTCTGCCCGGGCATCGTTCAGCTGCTTCAGTCACTAAGGCAGAGAGAAAAGCTGCTCGGCGTGGCTTCGGGAAATCTCGAGAGTGTCGGGTGGCGCAAAATTGAAGCCGCTGGCCTGCGGCGGTTCTTCACGTTTGGATTTTTCAGCGATCATCACGAGAGCCGGGCGGAAATTTTCCGTAATGCGCTCCAACATGCGCGTGCGCAACTAGGATCTGAAACCCGATGTTGCTTTATTGGGGACACGCCGTCCGACGTTGAGGCCGCGAGAGATGTCGGCGCTCAGATCCTAGCGGTTGCCTCCGGAACATTTACCTTGGATGAATTGAGCGCCTGCTCACCGGATCTGTGCGTCTCCCATTGCGGCGAATTCTTTCCGGATTAAGTGCTGTCACGCGGAATGTTTTTCTTTATGAACTCTGCGAATTTCTCTGCGCGCTCAGCGGTTAAAAGCTTTTGATTGCATAGATCGCCTACTCTCCTGCCACATCGCAGAAGGCAGAATGTTTTTTCTTTGCGAACTCTGCGAATTTTCTCTGCGTGCTCAGCGGTTAAAAGCTTTTCAGCGCAGATGTCGACGAGTCTTCTGCGAGATCTGGGAGGGCAGAAGTTTTTCTTTGCGAGCTCCGTGAAGTTCTCTGCGCGCTCAGCGGTTAAAAGCTTTGGCAAAAATATACTTGCCTCGCCCACCCTGAGGCGGTAGCATGTTGCCCACTATGGAACAAGAGGAAA
>QHZX01000069.1 GCA_003224835.1 Acidobacteriota bacterium
TTGCCCCGGGTTGCTCGGGACCTTCCGAGGGCGCACCGTAAGTACCATAAAACCAGCTACTTAGAGAAAATTATTCCGACAGCTGGACTGGCCAGTGCCGTGCAGAGTTCTTCCCGCTGTTCAAAAACTCGTTTCCCAGAAGGTAACCACTGTGCGCTTCACTAGTCTGAAAATATCAATTCTCTCCCTCCTTGTGGTGATCGCCTTAGCTTTGGCCCCAGCCGCTTCGGCCGATTCATTCACATTCAATCTAACTTCAAATAACCTCGGAATAGCCGGATCCATCGGAACAGTTACAATTTCGGATACAGGTGTCAGTGGTCAGGTCAGGGTCACAATTGCAATGAACGCCGGATTTTCCGTGAAGCTGAATGGGGGCGACGTTGCCCTCAATGGGGCTTCCGGACTTTCGCTTTCCGCAGTGAGCCAGTTAACTGCGGATGCAAACAGCGGCTTGCAATTTGATCATTTGAAGACATCTCAGAACATGAGTCAGTTTGGGACGTTTGCGTTCGACTTTACCAATGTAAAAGGCCAACCTCATGGCGTGGTGAGTGCGAATACTATGACATTTCTGCTTACGGCGAGTGGGCTAAAAGCAAGTGCTTTCACTGGCGTGAGCATTCACTTCTGCACTGCGTCCGGTTCGAATTGCGGTCCTCAAACCGGATTTACTTCTGGTTCGCCCGAAACTCCGACGGTTCCTGAACCTGGCACGCTTGGATTGCTGGGTACTGGACTTGTAGGGCTTGCTGGTATGGTTCGACGTCGTCTCGCGTAACAGAAAACTTGATCGCGTTTCTCCTCCAAGCCCCCGGAAATCCGGGGGTTCTTTATTTATGGAAAGACCAGCCGCTCAGGATGATTGCTGTTTAGGGTCAGGGTTTGCGGCCGAGTTTCTGCTTTAGATCCTCGGCAATCTGCTGGCCATGGAAGCGCCCGTTTTCAATAAATATTTCATTCGTACGCGATCCTGCGACAATCACGCCGGCAACGTAAACTCCAGGCACATTGCTTTCGAGAGTGACGGGATCGCAAACCGGCCGGCACTGATCGCTGGAGAGTTCAATGCCCATAGCGCGCAAAAAGTCGTAGTCGGGGTGGTACCCGGTCAACGCAAAGACAAAGTCGTTTTTTAGCCTCAGCTCACCCCCGGGAGTCTGCAGCACGACGTACTCGGGCGCGATTTCCCGAACCATGGAATTGAAGTAAGCGGTGATCTCGCCGTTTTTAATTCGATTTTCAATGTCGGGCAGGATCCAGTACTTCACATGGGCGTGCATCTTCGGTCCCCGATGGATGAGGGTCACACGAGCGCCATGCCGCCAGAGATCGAGCGCAGATATGGCGGCCGAGTTCTTGCCCCCGATGATGAGCACGTCGTTATCGAAGTACGGATGCGGCTCGCGATAATAATGAAAAACCTTAGGCAGATCTTCTCCTGGAATGCGCAATAAGTTGGCGCGATCATAGTAGCCAGTCGCAACGATGACTTTGCGGCAGAGGTAGTCGTAAACTCCGCCCAGCCGGTCGCAGGTGGTGATGTGAAAATCATTGTCGGCGCCGGTGACCGTCTCCACTCGCTGGTACTGACGCACGTCGAGCTTGTAGTGCTCGGCGACCTTTCGGTAATACTCGAGAGCCTCTAGCCGGTTCGGCTTCGGATTCGCGCTGCTGAAAGGAATGTCTCCAATTTCCAACAGTTCCGGCGTGGTAAAGAAAATCATGTTTGCCGGATAGTGAAAGATGGAATTCACCAGACATCCTTTATCGATGCTGATGACTTTGAAGCCGGAGCGCTGGGCTTCAATGGCGCAGGCGAGACCAGTGGGACCCGCGCCGATCACAATAACGTCGGCCTGCATGTTTGGGCGCGGCCGCAGCTGAGGTTTGGGCAGCGTGTCTGGAATTAACTTCGTGGACAAGGCTGTTGTCCTGAGAGGGCAGATGCCGTTCGAGGATTGTCGATTCTAGCATGTGAAGTGAGGATGCACTCCTCGCCGATTGCTATAATTTTCGGTTCGCAGGAGTGCTCGATGGTTACTCTGACGCAATCCGCTACCCGCACCGAAAAAGATTCTCTGGGCATTAAAGAGATTCCGGCCAACGTTTATTACGGAATCCAGACCGCGCGAGCGGTGGAGAATTACCCCATCTCTGGAATGCGCGCGCACCCGACGATGATTCGCGCTTTTGGCATGGTGAAAGAAGCTGCTGCTGAGGCAAACCGCGAGCTGGGCCTGCTGGATGAAAAAATCGCGAATGCGATCATTCAAGCCGCGAAGGAAGTAGAGCAGGGCAAATGGGACCGCGAATTTGTGGTCGATGTATTCCAGGCGGGCGCCGGCGTCAGTTTTCACATGAACACCAATGAAGTGATCGCCAACCGCGCTGTCGAGATTCTTGGCGGCACGCTCGGCGATTATTCAAAGGCACACCCTAATGATCATGTGAATTATGGCCAGAGTACGAATGATGTTTTTCCAACGGGAATGCGGCTGGCCACGCTGCTCGAGTTGGAAAAACTGTATCCGGTATTGGATTCATTGGCTGCGGCGTTTGAGAAAAAAGGAAAAGAATTTCACGCAATTTTGAAGTCGGGACGCACCCACATGCAGGATGCGGTGCCTATGCGGCTGGGACAGGAATTTACGGCTTACGCGGGAGCAATCCGGCGCGCGAAAGATGCGATACGGTCCAGTGCTGAGCTACTGCGCGAACTTGGGCTTGGCGGATCAGCCGTGGGGACTGGTATCAATACGCATCCGGATTATCGCGAAAAGGCGATCAAGAATCTCGCAAGAATTTCTGGACAGAAACTTATCGCGGTCGATGACATGCGTTACGCCATGCAGTCGAACCTGCCCATGGCGGCTGTGTCGTCGGGCCTGCGCAACCTGGCGCTGGAGGTGATTCGAATCTCAAATGATCTGCGGCTGCTCGCGTCCGGTCCGAACACGGGATTCGCGGAAATCAATCTGCCCGCATTGCAGCCGGGATCATCGATCATGCCGGGCAAGATCAATCCAGTGATTCCAGAACTGGCGGCGATGGTGTCATTCCAGGTGGTCGGCAATGACGTTGCCGTGGCGATGGCGGTGCAGGCTGGGCAGCTCGAGCTCAACGTCATGATGCCCACCATGGCTTACAGCGTGCTGCAATCGATCACGATTCTAACCAATATGCTGCGCCAGTTGAATGAGAAGTGCGTCGCGGGAGTCACAGCGAACGAGCAGCGTTGCAATTTCTATGTGCAGGCCACAGTGTCGTTGGCGACCGCGCTAAATCCCTATATTGGATATGCCAAGGCCGCGGAGATTGCGAAAGAAGCCGTGGCCACGGGACGATCGATTATCGAAATTGCACGCGAAAAGAAACTGCTCAGCGAGCAGGAGATCAATGAGATTCTCGATCCGGTGCGCATGACAGAACCGGTGCGACCCTTAGACGCTGCCAAGAAACGCGAAGAGATCAAAGGCAAAAAATAGTCATTGGCCAGTCGTAACTCGTACGCGTACAGGAACGCTGTACAAGGTGGTGATTGTCCATCGAAGACGCGGGCAGAAAGTAGCAATGATTCCGGCCGACGAACTTGCCGGTCTGGTGGAAACTGCGCATCTGCTG
Source organism: Acidobacteriota bacterium (assembly GCA_003224835.1). GTDB lineage: Bacteria > Acidobacteriota > Terriglobia > Terriglobales > Acidobacteriaceae > Gp1-AA145. Next base: position 3,625 of record QHZX01000069.1, read on the forward strand.
CGTTCGCCGAAGAATGCCGAGCGCCTGATGAAGGCGCTGGCTAGTGCAAGACGGGGGAAAAATAAAGCCCAATCCCTCGACAAGCTGCGCCGCGAGATGGGCCTTGCTGAATCGCGGTGAAATGCGAAGCCGTTTTCCAGTTGCAGTTTCGCGAGGACCTGCGCGCATGGATTGAAACTGACCGCCGAGTGGCATTAAGGGTTTTTGATTTAGTAGAAGCCGTTCTGCGCGACCCATTTCAAGGAATCGGAAAACCAGGACCACTTAAGTACCTGCTGGCAAGCTGCTGGTCACGCCGTATTACTCAGGAACACCGGCTGGTATACCGGGTCGCCGGAACACGCATCGATTTTCTCCAGGTGAAATACCACTACTAATCCTTAGTGTTGAACCTGAATTTGCGGCCCCTGCAGCCGGGGAGCCAGCAGGGGCCTGATTCCGGCAGAACGGTCTCGATGTCCTGCCAGCATCCACACATAAATACGCGGATGCGAGAGCGGAAGTTCAAAGTGACAGCGCGATTAGCTCCGACGGATATTCTGCGGGCATTTGATGGGCGAGCACGCCCATCCCATCTACAACGCCAGCCGCTGGTCAAACGAGAACTGGACAGGATCGCCAATTACGAGTTTCTGAAAATCCGCATGTGCCGGATTCAGCAAGAAATTATTCTCCGCGGGGACGAGAGCACTCGGAACCTGGAGCGCGACTGAATTTTTGCTCGCCGCCCATTCATCGCCAATTGCCTGTAGCTCAACCGGCGGAGGTTCGGCGCGCCAGTGACGCGGCAATCGCGAGTTGTGCAGTTCTTGGATGAAAGAATCGTCGATCTCGACACCGACCAGCGCATAGCGGTGCAACAGATCCGGTCCTTCGAGATGGACCAGCATTTCCAGCACGGCAAGAGATTGCGTCTGAGCGGTATATACGATTGGGATTCCTGGGCTGTTCCAGCGTCCGCCGTATTTCCGCGCGCCTTGACCACTTAATGCGGTCTTGACGTGTTTTCGCTTGGTGATCCGCCAAGCGGTAATGCTCACGAAAAAACCCCGTGCTCGAGGCGTCCTATCAGATCCTCTACCTCGCGCGCACCGAGTTCCGTGCGGGAGTAGGCGAGCGGAGTTTCGTTTTCGAGCGCCTTCTTTGGCGTCGTGAGCCATTTGAGAGCGCCGGGGCGGTTTCCTTCAAACAGATCGACGGCTTGCTCGAAGACTGCAGAAATGCGCAACAATTTCTCGGACTCGTCTGAAGACAGGCGCCCGGAACTTTTGCGGCGGGCCAGCGTCCTGGGCGGTAGATCGATGATCGAGGCGATTTCCGAAAGCGCAACACCGGAACGGGATTCAAGATCGAGCAAAGCGTTGAAGGAAAATCCCCGCTCGACCTGGCGTATCAACTCTCCTGAGCTCTTGGCATTGAGCCCCAAGGTGCGCCCTGGCAAATTCGGCCTAAAAGCTGCTTTCTTATGCGGATGAGCCATGAATTAAGCCTATTCGCCTAATGCCATAATGTCAAACATTTAATGCCATTTGGCAGAACACGCGGTAGCTCGTGGAGTATTAGGCAATTCCGGCGGTGTAGTCGTAAACTCCGCGACCGCTTTTTTTCCCCAGCCTGCCAGCCTTCACGTATTGCACCAGCAAAGGAGCAGGTCGGTATTTTTCCCCCAAAGTCTTGTGCAGATATTCGAGGATGTGCAGGCGTGTATCAAGGCCGACGAGGTCAACTAGCTCAAAAGGACCCATGGGATGGTTCAGCCCCAGCTTGAGCGCTTTGTCGATATCAGACGCTGAGGCGATACCTTCCTGCAGCATGTAGAAGGCTTCATTGCCAATCATGGCATTTATGCGGCTGGTGATGAAACCCGGCGACTCTTTGATCACGACTACGTCTTTGCTCATTCGACGGCCCACATTGACGGCCGCAGCGATGGTTTCGTCATCGGTTTCGAGAGCGCGCACGATCTCAAGCAATTTCATTTTGTGCACAGGGTTGAAGAAGTGCATCCCCAGGCATTTTTTCGCGCGGTAAGTCACGCTGGCGATTTCGGTAATGCTTAACGAAGAAGTATTAGACGCGAGAATAGTGGAGGGACGGCAGATTTTATCGAGCAAAGTGAAAATCTCGATCTTCGATTCCATCTCCTCCGGGACGGCTTCGATGACGAGATCAGCTTCGCGTGAGGCCTCCTCGACGCTGCCGGCGTACTCAAGTCGGCTCAACGCGCCGCTAGCATTCTCAGACGAAATTTTCTTCAACTCAACGGCTTTATCCAGGTTGGCGCGGATCTCGCTCTCTGCTTTGCGTAACGCGCCCGGAATCAAATCCTCAAGGACGGTGCGGTAGCCGCCAAGGGCCGCCACGTGGGCGATGCCACGGCCCATGATACCGGCGCCAATGACGGCGATCGTCTTGATCTCCGCCACTATTTCTCCACGAGGATGATCAGCTCTTGAATTTTTTCTCCGGCGCTTTTCAGGCTTCCTGCCAGGCGCTTCTTTTCTTCTGCATCAACGGTCGGCAGGGAAGCGTGGATCCGTCGAATAGTTGTGGTTATGTCGTCAACGTAATTGATGAGGCGTATCAGTTCTCCAGTAGCTGCCATGAATGGAACTCCTTCGTCACTTTAGTAATCAGTGCAAATTCTTTATTTTCAACTCCCGCGCCCATTAAGTAAAGGCACGATAAGCAGCACTGATGGGACAGATAGATTCTTTTACTCATCGTTTGACGACCACCGTAATCTAATAGCTGATGATCGACCCTACGCTGAAAGAATTTATTTTTGCCAGTGATTTTGACCAGACGCTGACCTTCAACGACTCCGGGTACGTTTTGGCGGAGCTGGTAGGAATCCCGACAGACGAGTTCGAGCGTAAAGCTACTGGGATGGCGCGGCTGAATCTAGTGCAGCAAGGGGCGGAACTCGCGTATCTGCTGCTGCATGATCCCGAGTTTAAGGACCGGGTCCGCAAAGAACACCTTTACGAGGTCGGCAAGCGAATACGTCTGAAAGAAAATATTGCGCTGCTCTATCAAATTCTCGACAGTGGGATTCCAGGATTTCATTTTGACTTCTATATTGTGTCCGCGGCACCGGTTGAGATCGTTCAGTCGGCACTGGAAGGTATTGTGCCCAAAGACCACATCTTTGGAACCGAATTCCTCTACAAGGAGTCAGGCGAGATTGCGACTATCACGCGCGCCACGGCGGGATACGGGAAGGTGTTCGTGCTCGACCAACTGCAAAGCCGTGCCCAGATTGGCCCTGACCACATTATTTATGTGGGTGACGGAAGCTCAGACGTGCACGTGATGCTGCACACCAATGTTCGTGACGGGTACACAATTGCCGTGTCAGAAGCCAGGCACGTTTCGCAAGTGGCTAAGCGAACGATTCTCAGCACCAGCGCGCTCGCTGTGCTTGCGCCGATTCTCGAGGATATTGCGGGCTGGCCTCGGCCAAGCGTCCGCGCATTCTTCGAATCGCATGGAGTGATGATTCAGGAATGGGACCGGGTGCGTACCGATTGGCTGACATTACGCGCGGTCACGCCAGAAAGTCTGGAAGCGGCGGGCGGGAAATAAGTGCCTGGAATTTCCGACTGACGGCAAGTTGTAGTTCACCACCACAAGGTCCTTCGGCTCCGTTGCTGCTTCGCAAGGATAAGCAGCTACTCCGCTCAGGATGACAGGTTCGGAGGAGTTCATCCTGAATCCCCTTTGCCCCTGATCTCATCTACCAGCCATGTTGGAACAATATCTTTCTACTACTCAGCTTGGAAACGGGCCAGTTCTCGATCCCGCGCCCGTGCATGAAGACGGCGCACTGCTGGATGCGTATTCCCACGCAGTAGTCACGGCGGCCGAGAAGGTAAGCCCGGCCGTTGCCAAGATCGAAGTTACGCAAACGGTCGATCAAGCGCGGAATGGCGAGCCTCGCGAACGTCAGGGCGGTGGCTCGGGATTCGTGTTCACGCCGGATGGCTTGGTGCTGACGAACAGCCATGTGGTACATGGCGCTACAAAAATTGCACTATCACTTTCTGACGGGCGGCAGTTTCCAGCGCATTTGATCGGCGACGATCCGGCGACTGATCTCGCAGTGGTTCAGATCGACGGGTCGAATCTCACCGTTGCACCGCTGGGTGATTCGCAAAATTTGCGGGTCGGTCAACTGGCGATTGCAATTGGAAATCCTTACGGCTTTCAGTACACGGTGACGGCGGGAGTAGTGAGCGCTCTGGGACGTTCGTTGCGCTCTTATTCCGGAAGACTTATAGAAGATGTGATCCAGACGGACGCTTCTTTGAATCCCGGCAACTCTGGAGGACCGCTGGTATCTTCGAACGGAGAAGTCATTGGCGTAAACACCGCGACCATTATGGGCGCGCAGGGACTCTGCTTTGCGATCGGGATAAACACGGCGAAATTTGTCGCAACCCGCTTGCTTCAACAAGGACGAATTCGCCGTGCATATATCGGAGTAGAAGCGCAAAACGCGCCACTGCACCGCAGGATCGTACGTTTTTATGATCTCCCGAAAGAGACCGGAGCAATTGTTCTCGGTGCATCGAAGGGTAGCCCGGCAGAAAGGGCAGGGTTGCGCGAAGGGGACGTCATTATCGCATTCAATGGCCAGCCGATCGCCGGTGTGGACGACTTGCATCGTTTGTTGACGGATGCGCAGGTAGAGGTGAAGACATCAGTTACAGTTCTTCGCAGGACCGAACGGCTGGAACTGGGAATCGTCCCTCAGGAGTCCAAGCAATAATCTCGAGGCACGCCTTCCTAGCCATGCAAAATCCAGGATACCGCGAGACAACGTGGCGCGTTTGTGCCTTCATTGCAACTCTGTTTCCCCTATGTTAGTTTCTGAAACAGAAGGGATTACCTTGCAGGCGAAAGTTCCTGCCGGGCTGGATCGCAAAGAGGCCGAGATATACCAGAGGCTCGATCCGGAACGGCTTCCAAAGCACATCGCAATCATCATGGACGGTAACGGCCGGTGGGCGCGTAAACGCCACCTGCCGCGAGTCGCCGGACATCGTGCCGGAGTGACTTCCGTCCGGCACGTGGTCGAGTGTGCTTCGCGTGTCGGCATTCCGTCGCTCACGCTGTATGCGTTTTCGGAAGAGAACTGGAAGCGACGTCCCAAGGCCGAAGTTGATTTCCTCATGAAGTTGCTCTCCCGCTACTTGAAGCAGGAGGTGCCCACGCTGCACAAAAATAATGTGCGGCTGCAATACATCGGCAGGTTGCACGAGCTTCCGCATTCTGTGCAAGAAAAGATGGCGTGGGCGCGCGAGGAAACCTCGCGCAATACAGGGATGGTGCTGACGCTCGCATTGAACTACAGTGCCCGCTCGGAAATGGTGGACGCCTTTCAGTCCATGTTGAAGGCTGCCGCGAACAACGGCGGAATCGAACACCTGAAGATTGATGAGGAAACCGTATCGCGCCACCTTTATACGAGCCACTTGCCCGATCCCGATCTAGTGATCCGCACGAGCGGAGAGATGCGCCTTAGCAATTTTTTGTTGTGGCAGCTTGCCTATGCAGAAATTTATGTCACGCCCACGCTTTGGCCGGAATTTCGCGGCGTGCACCTGCTGGAAGGTATCGCCGATTACCAAAAGCGCGACCGTCGATATGGCGGGCTCAACGATTCGGCATCAGCACGTGCTCTGCGGAGCTGATCCCAATTGGAATTGCTCAAGCGAGTACTCACCGCAGTAGTGCTCATCCCAATAGTTTTGTTGCTGGTGTTGCGTGCGCCGGTGCCTGTGCTCGCGTTTGTTGCGGGCGTGGTCGCACTGCTGGCGATTCATGAACTGCTGAAGCTCGCTGAGGCCTATAACATCCGCCCTCTTTACTGGCCCACATACGTTTTTGCTGGATCAGTTTTTCTGCTGATCGCAGTCAGCACGAGCTTCTCGACCGCAGGATTCGCGTACATTGCGGTGTGCGCGGCGGCTTTCGCGCCATTTGTCTTTCTCGCGATTGCAATGCGACGCGATGAACTTTCCTCCGCGTTTCCGGCAGCGATGGTCGCGACCTTCTCATTCGCTTATATCGCGCTGCCAATGGCCTGTCTGGTGCAAATACGCGAGCAGTGGCAAGGCAGTTTTTTTATTCTTTATTTGCTGGTGCTGGTGTGGGCGGGACACATCCTCGCCTATTTCATTGGCAAGGCACTGGGTACGCACGGAATGTCGCCGCGCGTCAGTCCGAAGAAGACATGGGAAGGCGCAGTCTCGTCGCTGATTAGTAGCGTTGCGGTTGGGATGGTAATGGCCCACTATGCGGCGCCGATCAGCAGAGCTTTGCTGCACGGGCGACTCATCGAGCAGCGCGACGGAGTTTTCACCGAACTGCCTCTTCTACCAATCGTGCTTCTTTCGATTGTGCTTAACGTCGCAGCGCAGCTCGGGGATCTGGTGGAGTCGGTGATAAAACGCGGCGCTGGAGCAAAGGACTCCGGTGCCATCCTTCCCGGACATGGAGGCATGTTCGACCGCATTGATGCTTTGCTGTTCGCCGCGCCGGTACTGTGGGCTTATATCGCCTGGCGAGTTCTAATGCAGTAGCGGAACTTAGCTGACGCGCGGGTTTTCGTATAAGTTCTCAGCAGTATTTCACGCGTATACATTTGTGATCCCAGTAAAGTTGCCCCGTTCGACCCGCCTCGGTACAATTGGCGCCGGATGCGGCTTGCATTGATCCTGCCCGACGCTGGCGATCAGCCGCCCAATCTTGCAATCGAGAGGCGCTTATGAAAAAGCTGCTGACGTTTGTACTGCTAGTGGCCGCAGCGTCCTTTGCGCAAAGCCCATTTGATGGAACGTGGGTTACAAAGCTGGACTCGGCACAATTTCCGAAGAAGCCTGAAGTGTTTCTGCTAGCTAAAGGTCGCTACGTATGCTCGAGCTGCGTCCCGAAAATCGACGTTAAGGCGGATGGTACTGACCAGAAGGTAAGTGGCTTCTCCTATTTCGATACCGTCGCTGTTCGCGTGATCGATAAGCGCTCGATCGAGGTCACCGAGAAGAAAGATGGCAAGGTCATGTTCGTCGAGACAGACACTGTGTCGCCCGGCGGCAAGCGCATGAATGAGAAGTTCACTGACAAAACAGAAGAGAAAGCAGTAAAAGGAGACATCATTTTCACGCGTGTGGCCGCGGGCCCGGCGGGCGCTCATGCCATCTCGGGTTCTTGGCGGGCGACCAAAGTGAACAGCGTCTCCGACAACGGATTGAAAATGACCTATCACGCTAGTTCCGAAGGGTTCAAGATGAGCGACCCCAACGGAGAAAGCTACGACGCAAAATTCGACGGCAAGGATTACGAGATCAAGGGAGATCCGGGCCATACCATGGTATCCGTGAAGCGCATTGACAAACGAACCATTGAGGAGACAGATAAGCGCAACGGGAAGGTCGAGGGGGTCCTCCGACTAACCGTTTCACCTGATGGAAAGATGATCCACGCCGTTTACGAAAACAAGCGCCAGGGAACTACGACGACGTGGAAGATGAAGAAAGAGTCTTGAGCGAATTACGAGGTGTTCGTTCCGCCAGGCGCACCAAAGTTACGTGCTTACACGGTCGGAATCTGAGAATGTGAGCGGCTGCTTGCTATGCTCATTCCTTGTCCACGTTCTCCATGATCGGGCTTGTGATCGCATTGTTAGCGATCCAGCTGGACCCCGCACTCACTCCTCACAGAGCGCCAAAGCCGGCATTGCCGAAAATCGACGAGAACGCCTGCCCATTTGAAGGTTGTCAGATCGGCGTGTGGACTACACGTGAAGCAGTGCAGCTTTTCTCTACGTGGGGTCTGGAGAGAAAACCTGTCGCCACGATCGGGAAAGGCGAGCCGGTCACCGCGATTACCGGTATCAACATAACCTTCGCTCCTTCGGAAATTCAGGTGACCGCACCTATTGCTGATTACGGCCTTAAACCAGGGGACATGATTTTTGGTTATATGAATATTGGCGAGGGCAATTTTAACGCCTGGTTCAATGGTTATTGGGTTGAACAGTTTGATGGCAGCGGCATTACGGCTCCCGACGGATCAGGATGCCGGCGCAAGTGCAATGCGAAATTGCTCAAGCCTAGTGTGACCGAATGGTGGATTAAGATCAAGACCAAACAGGGCGTCACCGGCTGGACGACAGACAGCAACAAGTTTGCAGGCCAGGACGCACTGGAATAGTCGGAATCAGCCCTCGTCTCAAATACGCGATGGATTACGTTTAACTTCGGTTTGCAAGTTCTGACTGAGCGCCAGCAACGAGGCGCCTGCAGCACGAACTCTCACTTAGGAGCAATACGGTTCTTTCCCAGGCTTGTAGCCACTTTTGACAAATCGCAAGGACAACTACGTCCTGAGCTGCGCATCTATTCTCCTCGACAGGTTCGCCAAGAGCATCGAAGCCAACGAAGGCACAAGCGACGCGGATATCAAGCCGGTGGTTGGAACCTACACTGACTCGTCAGGCAAACAGCACGGGTTCTTAGCCAAGCCAAACTTTTAAGTGACCTGCGGGAATCGCAGACATCTGTCGCGAGACATCGTCATGCGATTCCCCGCACTCTGTAACGCTCATGACTCCCGTGCTCCCCGGCATTTTGTGACCGGCATCTGGATCAGCCGTGCGTTCATGCTTCTGATGTATCGTGTCGTGCACCTGAACTCAATATCATTCGTAGGAAAGAAGGAAAGATGACACGAGGACACATACGGCGAATCCTAGTATTAGTGGTGGGCCTCATTTACTCTGCTTTGGTCTGGCCTCTGGGGAGTGACCTCTGGCACTCGCATTGGCTGGTTGGCATGCAGGGCAACGATTGCGAGCCGATGTTCTTGAGTTTTCTCGTCGGCCTTGGATTCTTTCTGTTGCTCGCCGTGAGAAAACCCTCGGAACATCGCTCGCTTATTATTTTCGCCGCATGGAATAGCCTGTTCCATGCCTCGGTGATGGCGGTCGAAACAGTCGAAGCCTGGAGTCACGGAGTTCACCGAGATTACACGGACGTCGTGATTTCCCTGGGGATTGGAGGAGTACTGTTGGCGGCCATCCCAGCAAAGGAACCGCGAAGCGGCTTATCAGACGCAAAGAAATGAATGAAATAACAGAATGGGATCTTCGCTGTCCGTTCAGCCGATTCTTAAGCCTTGGCCGCGGGAGCCCTGCAGGCTCTAACACCTCAAACCTGAAGACGAGGTGGCGGTCATGGTCTGGGTAAGCGTCGGGATTTGATTCAGCCGAAAGGATGTCAACATTTTTTATTGCTTAAACCAATAAAGCAAAATTCCATAACCCACACCAGCGGGATCGCCAGCTCGCGCCACCTGAAATGCCATGAAGCGCCCATCAGTGGAGACTGCGGGGTTTGAAGCTTTGCCGCCTGCGTAGTCGTTGAAGTACGTAAGCCGGGTAAAGTCTTTGCCAGTTCCATCCAGCTTCAGCTTCCAAATATCGATGTTACCGGGACCACGTTTGCCGCCGGCTGCCTGGCACTGCCGGTCGCTCTCGACAGCGGTGTAGAGCCCGTCCGGGAAAATTCCCTCGGGCTCGTTGTATGTGCCTGGGACCTTCGAAAAATTGGTGACCTCGCCGGACGCCAAATCGATGCCCATCACCGACGCCGCAGCGTTCGGTTCGTAACAGGTGAACACCATCTTCTTGTCGTTGTCGTAAAAATCCTGAGCTTCAAGCACGCAGCCGCGGTCTTTGCTCTCGTACACGGTCTTTTTGTTGATGAGCTTGGGAGAGCCGCCTGAAAGATCCAGCTCGGCAACAATTAGACGAGAATTTCCTGGCGCGAGATCCGGAGCTTGCTCCGGTGTCTGTGAAAAAGCAATTTTCAACGACTTTTTTGAGATCGCCGCGCCCTCGCTCATCTTCTGATCCAGCTTCACCGGTTTCGCGCCCCTCTCCTTGCTTAAGAACCACAGCTCGTTGTCACGCGCACGGCTAGTGTGGATGTCCTCGAAGTGATCGGGACCGATCAAGATGTAATCTCCCGAGATCAGGTGCATCACGCGGAGGAACGCTGCGCCCGGCAAGTTGCAGGTAAGACAAGTGATGACTCGCGACTTCAAGTCGATCAGCATGGCATCGCCGAAGCTCTTTGCCATAAATGCGACCCGCTGATTATCGGGAGAAATGTCTGCACGTTCGCCAAAGTGCGTGAGTATCTCGATGTTAGCCGGCAGATGCTCCAGCGGATCCCCCGGTTTTCTTTCGCATTTTTCTTCGGCGGAAGCTGAGACGAAAAATAGCGTGAAGAGGACGAGCATGATTCTCATGCAGCAATGCTCCATGATGCGTGATGTGCAACAATAAGTCCGAAAACCCAGATCACGATTTAGTTCACGAGTTTCTGCAGATCTTTCCACTTGATCAGGACGATATTATTATCCCGCAATGCTCCCTTGAATTCCGGACTGGTAACCAAATCGTAGTCGCGCTGCCGCCAAGCCGAGCCATAGTCCGGGTGATCGACGGTAATGGCCTGTAACTCCGCGTCATCATGACCCAAATGCACAATCATCTCTGTAAGGCCAGGCTTCAATCCTTTTATCGCGTTCAAGTAGAAGTCCTTCCACTGATCGGCTGGCTGCTTATCTCCCGCTATAACGATTGAATCGAGCACAACGTCTTTTTCGGTCAACACAGACAGAAATTTTTCACCGAGTCCAGGGATTCTGATTGCGAGGAACGGAAGATGGTACTCGTGCGCGATCTTGACGTATGCCGCAAAAAGTTCCGGGGCCGCAAGAACCGAGCCCATGTGGGTATCAAGATGCGTAGGGCGAATTCCCAGCGCCAGAGCTCTGTCTACCTGCGCACGAATTTCACGTTCGGCTTCGTCCGGCTTTGCGTGTTGGCCGACCTGCGGAGTATCGGCCCATAGAGTCCCCGCCTGATCAAGCAAGCTGGCAACGCTATTCGCAGATGCCACCGGTCCCCAACGATATGTCTTCCACTCGCTTGTTAGAGTGAGGTGCAAGCCTAAATCTGCATCGGCGTGAGTTTTCCTATACGTAGCGACTTCCGTGATCCACGGTCACGGCACCATAATGCTGGCCGAAGTGACTGCCCCTTTGTCGAGGGCGTCGAAGCTAGCTGCATCGACAGAGTGGGCGACCGCAAGATCATCGGCATGAATGATGAGAAGCTTTGTGTTCGCGGGATAGCCGAGCCGTTCCGCAGTAGTTTTAGGTTGGGCGAGCAGTTGGGTAGCAAAAACTAGAAATAAGCAAGGAAAGAGAAATCTGCATAGGCGCATGCGGGCTCCTGAAGACGGCAACGAGGGTAGCACAAAAACTCAAAAGCTTTAACCGCAGAGATCGAAGAGTTCACGCGGAGATCACAGGAAAGGTGGATGACTGGTGTGTGAATCCCACAAAAGCTTTTAACTGCAGAGATCGCAGTTCAAACAGAGAGATCGCAGAGAAGACGCGAGACAGAAGACGCGTGCTGAAATGTGATGAGTGCGACACTTTCGCGGGGAGACTTAGCGGGTAGAAGCGATGAGGGTGTGCCTGAGGAGCACGTTGACTGCATCGGCCATGGTTATTTCGTCCGGCATGCGTTCGAAATTGCTGTGAACTTCTTTTTGCTGTACGGCGATGTTTTTGAACAGCAATGCTTTTCCTTGCATGTTCACGGTTAAGTCGGTGAGTTCCCAATCGCCAGGCGCAATCTCAACACGCTTCACGAACCTGACGTCGTTCATAAGCTGACCACTAATGCTGATAAGCCGCTGCTGCCTTGCATCCACCCACATTTCGCCGGCCATTTGCTGCAGAACTTTTCCTTCGCGGGAAGGGGGTTGAAAATGGGGGTTCGGTTTAAAGTCCAGCTTGATTGCATTTGCATTTTGTTCTGCATACTCGAAAACAAAAGCGTTGGGGATCATCTTCAGAAATGTATTGCACTGCTCCGCATCTTTCCTTCTAGCTTCTTCCGCCTTCCGTTGCTCGTCAGGACTATGTGAGAACCTAACAATGCGTTTGGCCTCGTTCGCCGCTTGAGCGCCGCTCAAAGGCTGTCCCGCGACTGCTGTCAATCTGTCGATTGAGCCAGATTTGGTTTCGATGACGGTTCTGGTTTCCTGCCTTGAGCCGGATGTCTTTTCCAGGCGGTATCTCCAATAAACATTGTTTACAGCAGACGGGTGCATCTCGTTGTAAATGACGTTTTTGACTATTTGCCTCGGGGAGAGCTGCGGGCCAGAGGGCGACTGCGCCAAGGCTGTCCCAACGGTCAGGAATGCGACGACAACTGCAAGCGGTGTGCTGGGTTTCTGAGTAGTCACAGTCCTCGCTTCTCAGAGTTCACTTCAAGGCTAAGGAACACGCTCCGGAGTGAACAATCAGGAGGATGGGGTAGCTATGGAAGGGAAATGCCTGATTATGGGAAAGAACTCGAGGGCAGCGACGGTATCGCTGCTGGGAGCTAATCACTAGGCCGCTCGGAGACAGAGTTGAGCTTCTCAGTAATCTGCTAAGCACGCCCGATCGACAAGGTTCGAATCCTGTCCCGTGCTTCCAGCATCTAAACATTGACAACAACTCACTCAACTCTCATAATAAGCCAGAGCGCAAATGTGAGTACATGATTTCAAAGCACTTATTCGAGATGCGAGCTGTGAGCGACGAGCTATGAGGGAGCGGGGGCTGAATTCGGCACCGCTTAAAGCTCACTGCTCAGGGCTCATCGCTGAAACACATCACTTATTTTAAGGAGAATTTTATGGCGAAGATTATCGGAATTGACCTCGGCACCACCAACTCGTGCGTGGCCGTCATGGAGGGTGGCGAGCCCAAGGTCATTGCCAACGAAGAAGGCGGCCGCACTACCCCGTCCGTAGTGGCGTTCACCAAAACCGGGGAGCGGCTGGTCGGGCAGGTGGCCAAGCGCCAGGCGATTACCAATCCCGAAAACACGGTTTATTCGATCAAGCGCTTCATGGGACGGCGCTTCGATGAAGTCAGTGAAGAAATGAAGATGGTCCCATACAAGGTCGTGAAGTCGGGCGACCACGTGGCGATTGTGGCGCAGGGCAAGGAATACACGCCTCCGCAGGTTTCCGCCATGATTCTGCAAAAGCTGAAGAAAGCGGCGGAGGATTATCTCGGCGAAAAGGTGACCGAGGCGGTCATCACCGTGCCGGCATATTTTAATGACGCGCAGCGCCAGGCAACCAAAGATGCCGGGCAGATTGCCGGGCTCGACGTGAAGCGAATCATCAACGAGCCGACGGCGGCCGCTCTCGCTTATGGCTTAGACAAAGGAAAAGACGAGACCATCGCCGTGTACGACTTTGGCGGCGGCACGTTCGATATTTCGATTTTGGAAGTCGGCGAAGGCGTGATCGAGGTGAAGGCCACCAATGGCGACACCCACCTCGGCGGCGACAACATTGATCAGCGGCTCGTTGATTGGCTGATTGACGAATTTAAGAAGGATGAAGGCCTCGACCTGCGTGGCAAAGGCAATGAAATGGCTTTGCAACGTTTGCGTGATGCGGCTGAGCGCGCCAAGATCGAGCTTTCGACCACGATGGAGACGGAGATCAATCTGCCGTTCATCACTGCGGACGCC
>QHZX01000070.1 GCA_003224835.1 Acidobacteriota bacterium
ATCGCCGCGACGATGGCTGCCGCAGGAGCTGCAATAAATCGATATGCAATTTTCAAATCTGGTGAAACATGATTCAGCTTCGCCGCTAACAACACAGCGCAGATCCCGAGCAGCAGGCTGACAGCAAACGAGAGCAACGAGACGACAAAGGTCGCCAGCAGCACGCGAGCCGGGATGAAATACCAGCGCGGCGCCCGGGCCGGGTTTCCGAAAGAAATTGTCATTCGATAACTTGCCCTCAGTTTACCGCAGTCGTCTGCAACGGCTGCTATATGCCAGGGCTGGGTGCGCTAGAATACCCAGAGTGTCCCAAGCTGCACAAGCAATTACACGCCCGCCCTCTGAAGTGGTCCGGGAAACCCCGGTTTCGCAGGCTCCTAATGGAATCTGCTATGCCGTCTCTGGAGAAATGAGCATTCCAGGCGCCGACCTGGAGCGCATGGTCTCGGTTGTTCCTAAAGCTATCGCCGGAGCGCTCGAGCGCAAGGCCTACTACTTCGTGCCGCTCACGGTGAACCAAGGCGATCAAACGGTCATTGCCGACCGTTATGACGTCGCGCTCAGCGATAGTGCGGTCTGCCATCGGAACCTGGAGCTGGGCAATTCGCAATGTGTGTTTATTTCCACCCGCCTGATGGATGACAAGTTCTCGATCGCTTTCGAGTTCTATATCAATGTAGGGCACGCCTTCGTCGACCAGGCTGGAGTCTCTCGCGAATTCAGTGATCTGGTCTGGAGACAATCGGAAGCAAGCGTACGCGGTGAAACTTCGCTTGACGCCTGGGAGTCGAGGAAACTCGCGACTGCTCACACCATCGATGCCGAGAAGCACAAGAACGAGTATTTCGCGGCGGCATTTTCCGATGCGATCTCGATCTATCTTCTTTCGCTCTTTCTTGACGTTGATTACCACGATCTGCGTGAACGTGATTATCCACTCCTTGCTCCTGCCGCAATGGCTGAGCGTCTCCGCAAAATTGCCGAGATGTTCCCGCCGAATCCAGGATTTGACTTTGCGGTGTATTACAGGCGGAGAAGCTAAGCTGGGGTGCGGCGTTATTTCTGCGTGATTACCAATTCACTGTTTTCGACTCGCAGGCTGGCTATGCCTTGCGGCAGCTTCAACTGCTCGCGTTGTTCGATCAGTTTCTTCTGCAGCGCAGAATTCACCAATGACACCGGAATGCTCAGTTCGCCGATTTTGAATTCCGTAGGCTCGAAGGTCACGTAGCCGTCCTGTGATCCGAGACGACCCGCCAGCGTGACGAAGACGTCTTTGCCAGCAAGCTGCGTCGCAAACTGCCCGCGCGCGACATCCCCTTCCAACTTTACTTCGTAGCCTTTCACTTGCACTTTGCCTTGGCTAATGGCTGTATCCGGAGACGATGGTACGCTGCTGACGGGCTTGGTTGAATCCGGCGCAGCTGCGGAAGGTGCATTTGTCGACGCTTGACCGGAAGTTGCAGGAGCGGGCGAACTGGTTGACTGTGCGATCACCGCGCTCACCTCGTCAGAGCTAAAGTGAACTTCCGCGGGAGCGTCGCTAACAGTTCGAGGTGTCTCCAGCCGCACCAGCTTCTGGTCGAATGACGCGGCATTTGCCTTCGCTGCTTCTGGATCCTGAGGCACAGCAACTGGTTGCGGCCGGCTGAAAATCTGGTAAAGGCTGACTACGCACCCCAGCAACATGATCGCGCTAAAAACACGTCTCTTGGTTATCTGCACAGTTGGCTTCCGCTTGGAAAATCGATGCAGATACTATGGTGACTGAGAATGGGAAAATATCAGAGGTGCCGGAAGCTGCTGAACTGTGGGGCGACTTCGAACCAAGGGCGAAAATCAACTAGAGCTCAATCAGCAACGCTCTCTTGTTGTTTTTCTCCGTGGAACGCCTTGCCCTCTGGGTAAAGGTTTTGCTTTTCCCAGAACCCTCAACCCAGCTTTTTAGCCACAAGTTCATTCACTAATTGTGGATTGGCCTGGCCTTTAGACGCCTTCATCACCTGGCCAACAAAAAACGCCGCAACAGTTTTCTTTCCAGCACGGTACTGCTCAACCTGCTTGGGATTGGCCGCTATAACTTCATCCAGTATCTTCTCAATGGCCGATGTGTCGCGCGACTGCGCAGGCCGGCCCTCTTGCTCGTAAACTTCCGGAAAATCCTTGCCGCGGTCAAAGCACAGATCGTAAAGATCCTTCAGCATTTTGCCCGAGATCGTGCCGCTCTCGACCAGGTCGGCAGAGCTGGCAACGCCCTTCATGGTTATTGGTGACTGTTCAATTTCCAGCCCTTTCGCTTTCAGCCTGCCTGTCAGCTCGCTCTGCACAAGGTTGGCCACGCGCTTGGGATTCTTCGCCGCTTTTGCCGCCGACTCGAACTGATCGGCGAGCGATTTGGTCAAAGTCAGCGTATGCGCGTCCTGCGCGGTGATGCCGTAATCCGACACTATGCGCTTGCGACGTGATTCCGGCAGCTCGGGTAACGTGCTGCGGATTTGCGCACGCCACTTCTCGTCCACAACCAGTGGAAGCAGATCGGGCTCGGGAAAATACCGGTAGTCGTGCGCCTGCTCCTTCGAGCGCATGCTATATGTTTTTCCTTCAACCGAGTTGTAGAGCCGCGTCTCCTGGGTAACTTTTCCGCCGCCTTCGATGACTTCAATCTGGCGCTCTATCTCGTATTCCAGCGCCTCGCGAATGAAGCGGAAAGAATTCACATTTTTGACTTCGGTCTTAGTGCCGAATTTCTTCTCACCTCGCGGCCGGACGCTCACGTTAGCATCGCAGCGCAGCGAGCCTTCTTCCATGTTGACGTCGCTCACGCCGGTATAAAGGATGATCTCCTTCAATCGCGTTAGATATTCGTACGCCTCATCAGGCGTAACAATATCGGGCTCGCTGACAATCTCGATCAGGGGCACGCCACTGCGGTTGAGATCGATGGCCGTAGTTTCACCCGCGCCAACGAACCCGTCGTGCAGACTTTTTCCCGCGTCTTCTTCCAGGTGAACTCGCGTGATGCCAATTTTCTTTTTGCCTGAGGAACTTTCAATATCGATGAATCCATGTTCCGCCAGCGGCTTGTCATACTGTGAAATCTGGTATCCCTTGGGCAGGTCGGGATAAAAATAGTTTTTGCGGGCAAAGATTGAAGTCTCTCGGATCTCGCAGTTCAGCGCCATCGCCGCGAGCGTAGCGAATTCAACCGCCTTGCGATTCAGGACCGGCAAAGCTCCAGGAAGGCCGAGGCAAACCGGGCACACATTCGTATTTGGCGGGTCCCCAAAGCGCGTCGAGCAGGAGCAAAAAATCTTGCTCGCGGTCAGGAGTTGGACATGCACCTCGAGTCCAATGACCGGCTCGTACTTGGCCCCTGCCGAGATGGAGCTTTCTACGGATGTCGCCATATTTAGAGGATTATAGAGCAGCCATGGAGTGGGGAGACGGGCGCCCGCGCCCGTTCACGCGATACTATTTCAGGCCAACGTAAATATCTACTTGCCCGTTCTGCGGGTCTTGCGCCCGCTGATCATAAATTTCAAAATCTGTCTTATACGCCCGCTTGATTTTACCTTCCTGTTCAAGCTTGAAAATGCGTTGCCAGGCATCGGGAATGACTTTGGCGAAGGGGCCAACTTCGGTCGTGAACACCGCATATTTTCCCGCAGGAATTTGCTTCACTACCAGGCCATTTGGCGCAGCAGTTCCGTCCTTTACAGCTTGGCCGACAAGGTATGTGTACTCGCCATTGTGATCGCTGGCGTATTCGGAATACACACCATAAAAATTTGTGCCGATGGCGCCCGGAATTTTAGCCGGTATTTCTTCAGTGAAAAATTTCTGCCACTGCTTCGGGATAATTCCGTTGGCAGTCGACTCTCTCGCATTATCAGTGCGGGCTTCGATTCCAATAAGAGTGAATGCGGATACATCCGTTGGCTTAATGGAGCTCTCCGCGGAGCCCTTCGCTGTTGGGCGTGGATCATTGGAAGCGATCAAGGCGAGACCAAGTACGCCGAGGCCGCAGATGATCAGAAAGAAAGATAAACGCATCAGGTTCTCCCCTGGCGCGATGTCAACCGTCTTCGGCCAACGACACTCTTACTTTATTTCCATCACTTCTTTTTCTTTCGCTTTGCACATGTCTTCCATCTTCTTAATTTCGCCGTCGGTCAGCTTTTGGATCTCATCCATCGAGCGCTTCTCTTCGTCTTCGCTGATCTTTTTATCTTTCAGCGCCTTTTTGATCGCGTCATTTCCGTCCCGGCGAATATTGCGCACTGCGGTGCGATGATCTTCAAGCACTTTGTGCAACTGCTTCACCATTTCCCGTCTACGTTCTTCAGTTAATGGCGGGATTGGCACGCGAATGATTTTGCCATCATTCATCGGATTCAGACCCAATTCGGCCCCCCGAATAGATTTTTCAATGGTGCCCAATTGTGACGGATCGAACGGCTGTACGGTGATCAATTGCGGCTCAGGAGTATGTACGGTGGCAACTTGGTTCAGCGGCATCTGCGCGCCATAAGCGTCCACGGTCACACTGTCCAGCATATGCACTGACGCGCGGCCGGTACGCGTTCCCATTAGCGCCTTTCGAAAGTCGTCAACCGCTTTATCCATGCGGGTTTTCAGCTGGGTGTAGGTTTCTTTAAGTCCTGCAACCGCCGCCATCGTTGGCTGGGCCATGTCTAGCTCCTGCGAATAAGAATCAAAACGCTGAATTATAAACCGTTGTGAACGTTAAATCCGAAGAGGCCACGGCAACTAAAAAACCGCTTGAACTCTGCAAGCACACGAGGTGGCAAGGCTTCCTGCTTTGACTTGCCCTTGAATCCCAGATCGTGCCCTGCGCTTTCGACCGGGACTAAAAGCGTTTTCGCCGGGATTAGTTTCCGCGCGCTTTCGATTTCATCAACCGAACCAAACGGATCGCATGTGCCATGCACGAACATCACCGGGACCTTGATCTGCGGCATGTGCTGAATGCGCGGCTGATCAGGCTTGCTTGGCGCGTGCAAGGGATAGGACAGGAGAAGCAGTCCGTCGGCGAGCGGCTCGTCGGCCAACAGCATGGTCGCTTGCCGTCCACCGTAGCTCTGCCCGCCCACGAACAGGCGCCGCAGCTTACCTGATTGCAACTTGCGAATGGCCGCAATCGCGTGCTTCAGCCCAAGACGATCGCGCGCAGCATCTCCGGGACGTGGCGGGCCAAATGACCGTTGTTGTCGAAACGGCAGGTCGCAGCGCAAAACCAGGAATCCCGCGTCGGCAAAGGCTTCTGCTAACGCCACGAGCAGCGGCATTTGCGCGTTACCACCGGCGCCATGCGTAAGAATGAGAGCATCTCCGTGCCCCGACTTGGGGGTATGCAAATACCCGCGAACTGGCGGGTCGCAGGCATTTTCGGAGAATGGCTGCGTGTCGCTCATCGAGCATCAACCTCGCTCCTCTACCACGTGCAGCCGCATAAAATTCGTCGAGCCGGCGGACATCTGTCTTCCCGCCACTACGCCCAGAATATCTCCGGCTTTAAGCTTGCCCGTACGCACCAGTTCCTGCTCTGCCGTCGCCAGCATCTCTTCGGCGTTCATGGCATGCTCGCGCCTCACCGGTTGGACGCCCCACAACAAGTTCATGCGATTGCAAACGCTTGCCAGGTGGCTGAACGCGTAAATCCTTGACTTCGGCCGGAACTTCGACACCATGCGGGCGCTGCTGCCGGTTTCGGTAAAGACAGCAATAGCCGCGATATGCAGGTCTTCTGCCGCATGGGCGATGGATTCACAAATAGTCTCTGAAATCGACAACCCGCGGCGACTGCGACGGCGGGGCTGCATGTAATCCGCCATATTGCTTTCGGCTTCGTCTACGATTTTAGCCATCATGCAGACTGCCTCGGTGGGATAGAGCCCACTGGCCGTTTCTGCTGAAAGCATTACGGCATCTGTACCATCGAAGATGGCGTTGGCCACGTCGCTGGCTTCAGCCCGCGTTGGCCGCGGATTCTCGATCATCGATTCCAGCATCTGTGTTGCAATGATCACAGGTTTGCGCCACTCTGTGGCCCGCCGGATCACATGCTTTTGAATCACCGGAACTTTTTCTGGCGGCATCTCCACTCCCAGATCACCGCGCGCCACCATCACTCCGTCTGATGCTTCGAGAATTGCCTCCAGTTCGTCGAGCGCCTGCGGCTTTTCGAGCTTCGCAATAACCGGAACGTCCTGCTTATGCTTTGCGATGATCTTCTTGGCTTCGAGAACATCCGCAGCCGAGCGCACGAATGAAAGCGCAATAGCATCAACTCCGTGCTCCAGGCCGAATTCGAGATCTTTGCGGTCCTTATCAGTGAGCGCCGGAATAGAGAGCGCGGCGCCCGGGAGGTTGATTCCCTGATGCTCGCCGAGCACGCCACCGTTAATAATCTCGCACTCGATGTGATCCCCAATAACATCACTGACGCGCAGCTCAATCTTGCCATCGGAAAGCAGAATGCAGGTGCCGGGCTTGACTTCGTCCGCGAGCCCCTGGAAAGTGGTCGAGATTAATTCCGCGGTGCCTTCAACATCACGCGTCGTGATGGTGACCTGCCCGCCGGTTTTCAATGTGACTGGCTGATTGCTTTTGAGCGCGCCCGTGCGGATCTTCGGTCCCTGCAGGTCCTGCAGAATGCACATCGTTTTGCCTTCTTCGGCGACAAGCTTGCGAAGAATTTGTATATGGCGCGCGTGGTCCTGGTGGGATCCGTGAGAAAAATTCAGACGAGCGACATCCATGCCGACATGGAGGAGATTGCGCAGTGCCGCCTCCGTGCTGCATGACGGGCCGATGGTGCAGATGATTTTTGCCCGCCGGACTTCCATCGGATCGGCCGGGCAGGAAAACTTTGACGACGGGTTCTCGGTCATAGAAATGTAAGTAGTGCGGTTATTGTAGCGGCTCAAGAGAAAAGCGTCGGTGCCGTTTGTCGCTGGCCGTCAGGTTAAACGGGTGCGGGAATCGGCACCGCCCGGTCGCAATCAAGACTTCAGCAAACCGGCGCCCTCTAGGTTGTCCCTACTGCGGTCAGTTCGCTGCCTAGCGTCGATCTCGGAAACAGCATGGCGTTAAACTCGGCGCCAATTAGGATGACAAGCGAGATCAAGTACATCCACACCAATAGCGCTATCGCGACACCGAGGGAGCCGTAGATTACGCTATAGTCGGCATAATTCTGCAAGTACCAGCCGAAGATCGTGGTCACAATAAACCACATGATGGTGGCCAAAGTGGCGCCCGGAAGCACGCTGTGCCAGGGTTGCGTACGGGGCACGGCGTTGTGATAGATCAATGCAATCACGGAGACACTGGTCAGGATGGCAATCAGCCAGCGAATAATTTTCCACATGATCAGGACGTAGGTTCCGATTTCATGATTGATATTCACCAGAATGGTGGTTTCGATTTCGCTGCCGAATGCGACCAGGATCGTCGAGAACGCGAGAGGAATTCCAGCAAGAATGACCAGAGAGAAGGCGATCAGTCTTTCTTTTACCAATCCCCAAATTTTCGGCAGCTCATAACAGCGGCGGAAGCCTTCCATCCAGGAAATCATCACGCCCGAAGCCAGCCACACGGTTAACACGGAGCTCGTGACCATCAGGCTAACGGAGCGTCCGGTATTGCCACGCAGATAGGCCTGCACGGTGCTGAAGCCGGCCGGCAAAATTCTCTCCAGAGCGTCGGAGATTTCGCGGGAATACATCCGCATGGTCCTGCTGCCATTTCCGAGAACGGAACCCACTACCAGCAGGGTTGGGAAGAACGTAAGGATGGAGGAGTAGGCGGACGCCTTGGCAATGGCGAATGCGTCATGCTGAAACGCGCGCCATATTGACTTCCCGAACAAATGAAGGTAACGAAAGATCAACGGTGCCAGACTAGTTCGGCGAGGCTTCGCAATCAAGGAAAGAGTGGTGCCAGGTTCCTCGGCTGGCAATTGTTGTGGGTCAGCGTGCATGAATTAAATGCGGAAGTTTGGTTTCCTCCGTGGCATTCCTCGGTGTACCTCTGTGCTCACTGTGGTGAGGTTTAGAAGCCGAACCACAGGGAACACAGAGTTACCCAAAGAAAAGCCACAGAGGCAAAACAAAAGGGGCGGATCGCTCCGCCCCTTTTTTGCTTTCCGATTACTCCGCTGTGAGTTCCTCGGTCTCGCCTTCCGTACGCATGAGTTCGAGCGCACGCTCGGCCTCCTCGTATGCCTGCGAGACTTCCTCCTGCACCTTGGCTGCGGCCTCTTCCATCTCTGGCGAGAGGCGCACGTTGCGGTAATACTCCATGCCGGTGCCGGCAGGAATGAGCCGTCCCACAATGACGTTTTCCTTGAGTCCGCGCAGATGGTCGACCTTGCCCTGAATCGAGGCTTCGGTGAGCACTCGCGTGGTCTCCTGGAACGATGCCGCCGAGATGAACGAGTCGGTCGCAAGCGACGCTTTGGTGATGCCGAGCAGCAACGGCCTGCCGGTTGCCGGCTTGCCGCCCTCGCGGATCACGCGGTCATTCTCCTCGCGGAAGCGGAACTTGTCCACCTGTTCCTCGAGCAGGAACGTCGTGTCGCCTACGTCTTCGACTTTCACCCAGCGCATCATCTGACGGACGATGACTTCGATGTGCTTGTCCGAAATGTTGACGCCCTGCAGCCGGTAAACTTCCTGAATTTCGTTTACCAGGTATGACTGCAGTTCTTTTTCGCCAAGCACCGCCAGAATGTCGTGCGGGTTGAGCGGACCGTCCATGAGCGGTTCGCCGGCTTTGACGCGCTCGCCTTCCTG
>QHZX01000440.1:0-5292 GCA_003224835.1 Acidobacteriota bacterium
TCAGACGTGCGCTCGCGTGATTTCTTCAAGCTGAGGTCGGGGGGAACTGGGATAGTAAAAACTTTGGCCATGTCGCTCCGTATTTATCTGGAGATAACCTCAATGGTCATTGGATGGTGTTTTCGAGTATAACGCCGCACCTTACGAGATGCAGCCGGAAAAGTGCAGCGAAGCTGGGGCCATCTAAGCTACTGATTCTTAGTGCGTTACGACCTTTGTGGTTCCCGATGTCTTGATTTGAAACGCCTTAGCGGGAATTTTCGGCCCGAGCTGAATATCAGAATACTTCGCCAGCCGGTAATCTCCATTCGGCTGCAAGAACTCTTGCTGCACTGAAATTCCATTTTGCGGATTGATCCAGAGAATGACTTTAGTAAAGTACTGTTTGACTTTGTCCGATTTTGGGACCAGTTCGAGCTTCTCGGTATCGGTTCCATCAACTTTTTCCTCGCCGGAATAGCTCACATCAAAAGATGTAAGCATGTCCTTGCCGCTGCTACCGAACCCGATCACAAGAAATGTTTCGAACTCCTCCCGGTGTGTGCCGGCGTCGTACACATCCATGGTTGCCATTCTGGACTTGTAAACTTGAATCTTCCCGTGCGAAAAGACCACCTGTTGCGCGTCGGGCGGGTCAATGACGGCAGCCATCTCAGTTTCGTTTCCGTTGCGCTGAAAGTAAATTTTGCCTGTCTGCGTACCGGACACCTCGTTCACAACGCTGTTGAAAGTAGTCCACGTGAACCGAGCTTGGGCAGTGCGAAATTTGGCTGCGCTTTCGTCCATCTTCGCGAGGACCTTTTCCAGATTGGAGTCGGTCACTGCGTACGCTGCCAAACCGAGCACCAGCACTGAAAGCGAAAGCCCTGGCGCGAATCTCCAGCGTGATCTTTTCATTTGTGCCGGCACTCTCCTACTCTCGCTGCACCCAAGTCTTATAGGCAACCACTCGACCCCGGTTGTCACGAACAGTCTCATAGCGCGATATGCTCACGCTGCCTGAAATCGGCTCAATGACCCGAAGCAACGCCGCGCGCACCGCCGTATCGTCACTGCCGCTAACTGCCCCAGCTTCTACCTGGTAAATGAATTCGCCCTTGCCGTCGGGATATACGAGGACGCCGCTCGAATGAGGGTTGTGTTCGACCGGGCGATCGTTAAAGTTAATGAGTCGTGGAGAGAAAAAGACGAATATCAGAATAAGCGTAACCATCACGTCGTATTCGACGCTGCCACGCTCATATGACCAGAGAATAAAACTCTTAATCTTGACCCACACCCGGTTAGCCGGTGCGGGTGGCGCCTCTGGCTCTGCGGTTTTTAGCTCAGTGTGCAAGTCAGTTTTCAGGTGACAAATGGCCAGTGCTTAGTTCGTTTTATAAACTTCAGTGGCACTTTGCCACTAACCACTAATTACTAACCACCGTTCCTCAGTGTAGATCGTTTTCATTCGCCGGGAGTTGCTTTTACTGCAACGTCCGCGGAAGGATTCGTTCGGTTCGCATGTAGGACTGGAGCGCCTTCGGAACCAGCACACTGCCATCGGCTTGCTGATAATTCTCAAGGATCGCCAGCCAGGTACGCCCGACCGCCAGTCCGCTGCCGTTCAGGGTGTGTACAAACTCTGACTTGCCCTTCCCGTCCGGGCGAAAGCGAATGTTTGCCCGGCGTGCCTGAAATGCCTCGAAGTTCGAGCACGACGAAATTTCGCGATAGAGTTTCTGCCCTGGCAGCCACACTTCCAGATCATAGGTCTTGGCGGACGAAAACCCCATGTCTCCGGTAGACAGAAGCATTACTCGATAGGGTAATTCCAGCTTCTGCAAAATTTCTTCAGCATCATGGGTCAGCTTTTCCAGATCCTCGTAGGAATGCTCGGGCCGCGCGAACTTCACCAGTTCGACCTTTTGAAACTGGTGCTGCCGGATAATACCGCGTACATCCTTACCATAAGACCCGGCTTCACTGCGAAAACAAGGCGTGTAGGCTGTCACCGCAATCGGCAACCGATGACCATCGAGCACCTCATCGCGATAAAGGTTCGTAACCGGAACCTCAGCCGTCGGGACCAGCCAGAGGTCCTTTTCCCCGTGGGGTACCCTGAACGAGTCGGACGCGAACTTCGGCAGCTGCCCGGTACCATACATCGATTCTGAGTTCACCAAATATGGAGGCAGTACTTCGGTATAGCCATGCTCACGGGTATGCACATCGAGCATGAAGTTCGCTAGTGCCCGTTCCAGCCGGGCCCCAGCATCCCAATAGACCGCAAATCGCGCGCCGGAAAGCTTGGCCGCGCGTTCCAGATCGAGAATTCCGAGTTGTTCTCCAAGCTCCCAATGCGGCTTGGGCGTGAAGTCGAATTTCGGAAGCGTGCCCCATTTTCGGACTTCAACATTGTCCTCTGCCGATTTCCCGACTGGTACCGACGGGTGCGGGATATTCGGAATACCCGCCAAAACCTCGGTCATCCGCGCGTCGTACTCCTCGGCAGCCTTTTCCAGGTCTTGAATTTGCGACCGCATTTCCTTAGTCTCTGAGACCAACTGGGTCGTATCCTGCCCGGCTTTCTTCATTTCTGGAATTTTTGCCGAGTCGCCGAGTACCGCCTTCGGATCCATTCCGCGGTTGCGTAGCATTTCCTCGATTGCCGACAGGTTGTTACGAACGAACGATAGGTCGAGCATGGGAAACAATACTGTACTGGAAGCAGCGTCGAATTTGCACCTACGGACGCTGCTGCAGAAGCGCAGCCGGTGCAGTACAATCTGCGCATGATTCCGCAAGACCTGCTGGACATGCTGGTTTGTCCAGCCTGCAAAAAGCCGCTTACGGTTAAGGAAAACGGCGAAAGCCTGAAATGCGGCGAATGCCGGCGCGTCTATCCCGTGCGCGACGACATTCCGATTCTGCTGATAGACGAAGCCACGATCGACGCAGACTAAAGCCACCCGGTCCAAGTGCTTCGCTACAATCGGAGACAAAGGCGTGACAATCTCACTTTTGGTAACTGTCTCAAAACCGAACAAGCTTGAGCCAATTTGACACTTTGTGTCACCAGTGAGACGGACCTATTCCTCAACCTTCCGGCTAGGCTGCCGATGACACTAGCAACTTCTCGTACATTCAAGGGTTTAAGGGACTATAGGCTTCTACCGCCGAATGTACAGAGACGCGGTAGGTTCGGCATACAAATTGCATGCAACAAAAGCGGTTGCAGCTGAGTCTAATGGGTAGAAGCAGTGAAGGTCGGAGGTGGAAAATGCGAGAACGATTTTCAGTCACCGAACTAACAGCTCTGCGAAGCGACCTGCTGCAAGGGGGGTTAGCCGATTCGCGTGAGGCTGCCGAGTTGGTGCAAATTTTCCTGATGGGCCGTGGCTATGGTGTATCGCCTCAGGCCGCCCGGGATGCGGTGAGCCGGGTCGAAATGTCAGGTTGTGCGCTGCCGGTTCTGGAGAAGGAGCTGGAAGGCCTAGCCCTGGTCCAGTAAGAGCGCGCGTTTGACGGTCCGTAGCGGTGCGGACCTAAACAATTAGAAAGATCCGCGGGGACAAAGACGTAACCAGTCGCTCCCCACAGATGAATGACAAGGAAGCTGCCGGGCCAACCAGCCCGGCGTTCTTGTTTTTGGACGAACCCTTCACGATCGGCAGCCCATCCAGCCCGGCGTCCCTGTTTTTGGTGTCATCCCGAACTCGTTCGCCGAAGGCGAAGGAGAGAGGGACCTTACGCTGCGTTTGCATCAGCACGAACGCAAGCAGGATTATGTCCAGCGCTTCCGCCAGACGACCAACCAGCCCGGCGTTCTTGTTTTTGGAGGAACCCCCGTCAGGTGCGGAAGCCCGCGCGGCCCGGCGATCCCGTGCGGATCAGACACGTCTGTATGAGTCGGACACGCCCGTGTGGGGCGGACAGTCTTGTGTGGGGCGGACACTCCTGTCCGCCGCCTTTGACTTTCGTAATTTCAAAAAACCGGTAAACGTCCCCTCCGTCCCCTACTCCACCCCTATTTTCCTGCCCCCTAGTTTCCGCTCCTCATCTCCCCAACCCTGTCATTCCGACCGTAGCAGACCACCGCAAAAAGCGGTGGCCTGCGAAGTGGAGGAACCTTGCGTTTCATTTTTAGGTGGAATCAATAACAATCGAGGAATAGTTCCGGGGCGCGTGGCCCACGCTTTCAGTTGTTCGCGCCATCACGAACGAGGGTGCCCCATCCTTGCGTTCTTTGCAAGGGTGGGTACCCCGAACTTATGACTTAGAGGTCTGTGGTTCCCACCCATTCGCATAAACCGCGAAAGGATGGGGCACCCGGCAACGGCACACATCGTTTTTCAGAACCTGATTGCATCAGATCACTTACGCCGCGAGGCCGCGCAACCAACCGGACACTTTGGGCAAGCGGGCACCGGAAACCACATGGAAGAATGCGCCAGATCCATTCTGAGCGGCGTAAGCCATAAATGTTGCTTCTCTCTCGGATAAGGTACACCAGCGTGCTCTCGTAACAGACGCACCGCGAGGCTCAGGCCGGCCCAAAATGAGACGTACGAAATTGTGGGAATCGATCCCACAATCGTTGCGTCGTCTATTGGATGTAGGCAGCCTGAGCACGGTTCAGACGTCCTATGCGATGACGACGAGACACTGAAATGACTAGTTCCACTTACTCCAACCCAGCCGGGACTGTTTCGCTGAATGACCCATCTACTTGGAATATCGTCGACGCCAACGAGAACGCGACCGCTGAGCTGATGCGTTGAGGAGTATCTAGCCGCCACTGGCGTAAGGTCGAACACCTGGGCGCATCGCGACGAACACAGTTCCGCCTTAAGATGGTCTACATCGCCCCGTAGCGTTAGCATGTTGCGGTTAAAATTCGATAAAGACGTCCTGTCATGGTCAAAGATGTACCCGCCCATTTGGATACCAGGCACGCGGGCTAAAGAGAACAGTGCCGCCTGCGATATTGCTCCTGCACTAATGATGTCTACCCTCCCCAAGTCGATACATCTCGGAGTCGGGAAATATCCGAAATCCCAATAGCAGCGACGAGACTCCATGAATACCTCAGACGTTTCGGGTCGCAGTGGCAAACGCCTCATTCCGAGCTTCAGGGCCTCATTTGCCGCGAGGGCCGCGCACGCCAAGGCACCGATTGGCCACGTGCCACTCCAGCTTCGAGCTGTAGCGGCTGGCTGATTTTTTGAAAGCGCTGCATCCCAATCGCCGCCTGTCAGCCGCCAGAAATTCCCGTGAGTGCTCAGCGCATCCGAGTCTCCCAGAACGAAT
>QHZX01000440.1:5405-6735 GCA_003224835.1 Acidobacteriota bacterium
GCGTTACTTGCATCGGAAACGCATCGTACCCGCAGGCTCCGAAAGACATCGAGAATGTCGGTGTCGTTCGCCTGGTCGGAGAGGTGTTCGCGACAAAGTAATATCATCCGATCAAGCTCTGCTAGGCCTGTCATGAAAGCATCAGAACATCAGTTGCTAACGGGAGCTGCTCCCACTTCCCATCGGCACGAAGCCGCCCGATCCAAGCGTTGTCCAGTGATACAGCTCCCAATGCAAAGTTCGGAATGACTATAGAGACAAAGCCGCATTGGGAAACAATGGGCCAATCGTCATCGGTCGCCGAATGGAACGCCGCCGCTGGATGACTATGTATTTGCGCTTTAATGCTACGTCGTGATTGCCCAAGGCTCGTCCAGAACTCCGTGAGCCAGCGGTCCTCAACGTTGTAACCGCCCTCCGAACTGCTATGCAGCGGGTGCTCCACACAATCGACAAAGTCGTTGTCCGCAGCGCCGGTCCAATAGGCGACGCATTCCCTTGCTCCGCCCCCGCACGTCCTTAGGACGCGGAACGTCTTGGTGAGGACATCCCTACTTACCGCAATCACTTGATCCGCCCTTTACCGCATTTGGCCGAAGGAGCAGTATCTCTTCGGGCTTAAGCCCGGCGCGCTCGGCTGATTCATTCTCCGGAACCACTGTCCCTTCCTGAGTAAACAACGATAAGAGATGCGGATTTTGCGTAATGCCGAACAGGGCAATTGCACGAGCGAGAATGGCGGTAACTTGTTCCTCCGGTTGAACAGTGAGCGACCTTGTTATGCCGTTATAGACAATCTCAACTGCAAACTTCTTTTCCACTCGTGCAATGCCTTCAATTTCTGTAGACATCTATGTCGGCCTCCTCGCCGATGCACCGAGTATGAGGAACAATGGAATACGTGTCAGTCCGTAGATTACATAAGCATGTTTGCATTACAATCATCGTTTGCAGGGTTCTACTCCTTGCATTCGATTCTGATTGGGCTTCATAATGGACGACATTCAAAGCTTGTACAGAGCGGTTGGCGCTAAGATTCGTGCCGCGAGAGAAAACTCCGCAGAAAAGATCAGCCAGAATAAGCTCTCAAAGCGACTTGATATCAGCAGGGCGTCCATCGTCAATATCGAGGCCGGGCGGCAGCACGCGCCACTGAGTCTTCTTTGGAGGATTGCCGAAGCACTGAGTGTCGAATTGGTTACTCTGGTTCCACGACGCGCGGAGATGAATGCAAGCGACGCCGATGTAAAGTTGAGCGAGAAGGTGCGTAAACAGATTGCTCTGGAGACAAGGGGGGATGCGAAACTGCAGAAAAGATTAACAAAAATAG
>QHZX01000441.1 GCA_003224835.1 Acidobacteriota bacterium
GCTGCCAAGCCGACTCCAGTGGTACCGCGCAACATATGGTCGGCGAGAACCATAGAAACTGGCGCTTCACCCAAAGTGCTCAGAGCATCTTGCGCGGCGTGAACGCCGATCACGTTATAGCCCTGTTTCTCGAGTACGGCTTTGCGCAACCGTAAATACGACTCATCATCCTCCAGGCAGAGAATGAGTGGCCGAGCAGACGGTGCCGGTTTTCTGGATAACAAGTCTGTTGTTTCCGGGGGACAAGATTCTGAAGCCTTAGGGTGACACAGAGTTGCTGGATCCGTGAATACAGTGTTCTCTGTATGCCAGCGTACGGAGGTAGGTTGTCCCTCGGTCCGTTTCGGCAAGACCATTTCGGGCTTTTTTAACGTTTTCTCAACGCTCGTCGAGGTGTCGATCTGCCAATCGTCAGGGGGCGTACCGATTCCCCAAACATTTCCTGGTTCATCCAGCGCTAAGCCAAGGAGCCAGAAATTCTCATACTTTCCGGGCGAGATACAATTCACCACCCGGGCGGTGACGTTCGTTCCCCCAGGAAGGCCCTCCAAACGCACCTCGGTTCCCACTTCCAGAGAACGACCAAAGCGAACAGCACAACCCTGAGGATTTACCAGGATTGCGGTGCCGGGCTCCGAAAACGGACTAGCGACGCAAATTCCCGAAAGGGTCAGCGAAATCTTGCAATTTATTCTGGTGCCACGCCGACCGCTAGGCACAGGGGTTTCTCTCCAAGAAAATTTGTGTGGCCCACTGGGGCTTTGTGGAAGTCAAACTGAAAAGGCGCGGAAGGGCGCGGGGAATGATCTCAGGTCTCCTTTGATGATAAGGACAGAAGATTTAACAAATTCATTTGTTTTCTTATTTCCTGCCGCACTGAACTTGCAGCAGTGCCAGAATTGGTGATGTGTACGTCTTCCGGCCAGACCGCGGCCTGTTGACCCCTCATGGATAAGCTTGTGCCCCCTCGAGATTTTTAGGATCCTTCTAATTAGACAATTGTTCGATAACTAACACAACTTCAAAAACATCTGCCATACAGGAATTCCTGTAGAGCCTCGAAACACAACATCTTAATTTCGTTTGATGTTAGCCGCTTTGAACTGATTGGTAAAAAACTGTGCTGCCGTCGATATACCGACGGCTCGCGATTGGCGGCCAGCAGGTGGGACAAACGTGCTACGTTTCAGAGCAGCCAAACCCCCAAAGCGCGAAGAATCAGGGTCGGCTCATCTCCGGTCTTAACCGACCCTGCTTCGCGTAAAATTCAGCCGACAAATCCTGCAACTGCGGCGTGAATTGCGCGGCAAGCCCACGTAATCTAGACGGCGCTTGGGCCCCTGACGAAATGCAGAACTAGCGAAATCAGGGCCACGATCAGCAGAAGGTGAATCAAGCCACCGGCCACGTGAAACACACCCCAGCCCAAGATCCAGCCGATCAACAGAATCACGAACAGGATTGTGAAAATACTCATGAGTCGAGCTCCTTTTTCTGTACTCTTTGCCACTTAACCGATGCATACGATGGCCACCTCGGGACCGGAGATGCTCTCCTAGAAGGGTCTGCACGAAGTTAGCGGCGCTCCTACAGAGGGTTCAACGCAAAACTGGGCAGAAACAGACACCTGCTACTCAGGAGGGGAAAGGTATTTAGCTGACGCCAGATAACTTCTTCACTGCACTGGAACCGTCGCGCTGACCGGAATGCCGCCTATTGCGCCGGTGATTGTAAGCGATGTGATCCCCGTCGGTACATTGATGTTAAGTGTCGTAGACGTCGTAGTATTCGCAATCACAGCGGTTGGCGGTACCACACCTGCCGAGTCTGCCGACAATCCCACTGTCATATCCTGAATCGCCGCTTTCGATAGGTTCAGAGTCACCGTCGCTTGCCCTCCCGCCGGAGCCGGATTCGGGGAAATGGTAATTCCGCTGAGTGCGCCAAGCACACACTGCATACTCTTAGCTTGCGTCGGTACATTCGACGGTGGTGTGGCCCATGGAACATTCACGAAGTCAAAGAACTCGGTCATGTCGGGCTGAGCGGCATCGCGCGCGGTTAAGTTCCGTAGATTAAAGCGCGTTTCAATGAGCTTCAGCATCGCGGTGTAGTCCATGGGCGTGTGGGAGACGTAATTAGCTTTAGTGAATGGCGAGATGACGATCAGCGGCACACGGAATCCGGTGAAGAAGAACCCGCAGACTGGGTCGGTTGTATCCTCTGCACATGCGCCGGGGCTGG
>QHZX01000442.1 GCA_003224835.1 Acidobacteriota bacterium
CAGTCGGCATGTCGGTTTGGAATGACAGTGAGTCAGAAATCACCGCCACGCTGTCGTTCGATCTCCTGGATTCGAACGATGTTGTCGTCTCTGCATCGAAACTTACCCAGCAGTTGAAGCCTGGCAGGAATGCCGTCGTCGCGAACCTCCCGCGCCCAGCGAGGATCAATTCCGCTCTCGAAGATCCACTTCTCTGGTATCGAATTCGCTATCGGTTCGAGTTGGACAAGAATAAAGTTTTCAGTGGTCTTGTCGCACTCAGTGCAATCGCGCCGGATATTTACGAGTTGCGCATCGCACATCCGGACAAAGCTCTGCCGGCTCACGTTTTCGAAGTCGATATCCACGCGGCGAATCCGGTTACGAGGAAGGCTATCGCCGGAGTACAGATCCGTGGGCGAGTAGAATTTGACTCCGCGGACAAGCCGATAGTCCTAGCCCACACCACAAACTCATCCGGTGACGCGGTCTTTGCTTTTCGCATACCGGCGAACACCACAGACGGAGGCTCTGTAAGTTTCGAGGCCCGTAAAGGTGATCAAATCAGAAAAGAGGATTTCGATTTTGAGTTGGACCCGCGTGCCCGCATCATTATTAATACAGACAAGCTCCTATATCAGCCAGGGCAGTCCCTGCATGCTCGTGCTCTGGTACTCAGTGTGGACAAGCGGGCGATTGCAAACGAAGATATCGAATTCAAACTTCTGGACCCGGATAGCGACACCGTGCTCACCGGCACGGCCAAAACGAATGATTTCGGTGTCGCGAGTGTCGATTGGGACCTGCCAGATTCGGTCGTACTAGGACCCTATTTTCTTCAAGTCGCGCTGTCCAACAGCGATCGGTACGGTAGCGCCCAAGCAGCAACCAATGTCCGCATCAGCCGTTACGATCTGCCGAACTTCACAGTTACAGCAAAGCCGGACCGTTCCTACTATCTTCCCGGCCAAAATGCAGCGATCGAAGTCGTAACGAAGTACCTGTTCGGCAAGGAACTGACTCGTGGCTCAGTGAAACTGGTTCGAGAAGAAGAGGGACACTGGGATTCAACCGAACACAAATGGGTGGTTAATCAGGCGGACACCCAATCTGGCGAACTTGACCGCTCGGGATCAGCGAAGTTCACGATTGACCTGACAGATCTCCAAGCTGAGCTTTCCCGCGAAAAATATAGGCGCTTCCAAGACTTGAACTATGCAGCCTATGTAACCGACCCCACGACAGGAAAAACTGAACAGCGGCGTTTTCAAGTGCGGTTGAGCCGCGAACCAATTCATGTGTATGTCTCTCGTAGCGCGCTACTGGGGGATCGCGCATTCTTTTACATCTCAACGTACTACCCAGATGGGACACCGGCTGAATGTGAAGTCAGCATCAGCGAAGGCCGGAACCGCTACGTCAATTACGGTGACGAAGACATCCAATCCCGCGGCCGTGATTTCCTTCGGACAATAAAAACGAACCGCTTCGGCGCCGCAAGAATTTACAATCTACAGATTTCAACTGATCCCGACAATTCCGACCAGTACCACGGCTATCCCCTCATCTTTGACGTGCGCGACAGGCATGGCGCCACTACGACGTACAACGAGGTCTTCTGGGATGATTCGCACGATCGCATCCTGCTGACGACGGACAAGGCGCTCTATGGGCCAAACGAACAAATTCTTGTCTCGGCCAAATCCTCCCAGACTCTGACGGGACATCTGGTTGTGAATGTTTCTCGCGATGGAGCAGTAATCTGGCGCGGAAAGATGAATCTGCACGATCACCATGGGTTCACGGTCATCCCTTTCGCGCCCGAGTTCACGGGTGAACTCACAATTTCGGCGTATTCGCTCGAAACCGCAGCACCGTCGCGATATGAAATCCCCTTCGGCGTGAGGACTGTGCTCTTTCCACATCCCACGACTTTGAGCGTGAAGGTGAAAATGGATCGCGCGACTTACAAGCCCGGTGATGAAGTGTCAGCCGCGCTTAACGTGAGTCTGCCCTCAGGTTCAGGTTCCGCGAGTGCATTGGGTGTCGTCGTGGTTGACAAGGCCGTTGAAGAACGCATTCGGACGGACGAGGAGTTTGGGAATGGGCATTATGGCTTCTGGGATTGGAACTGGTGGTATCCGGCTGATTCTGTCGGAGGCGTCACACTGAAAGATCTTGAAGAAATAGATCTATCTAAGCCCCTTCCGGACGGAATGGATCTGATCGCGGAAATGCTCTTGCTGGGAAATGGTTACGGCTGGGCCGACTTACCAGAAATTGAAGGAACCCAGTACGGCTCCGAAACCGAGTCGCTGTTCCGGAACAATATCAAAAACGGACTCGAACTTGCGCGCAAGGCTCTGCTGAACGATTGTGCGACCGACTGGAAGTTCGCTACAAATCTCGACGAACTGAAATTTGTGCTGCGCAAAGCGGGGATCAAGCCAGAGGACGTCGTGGATCCCTGGGGCGCACAGTATCACTACAGCTTTGGGCTGGATGATCGTAACCGCACAATCACGATTGCGTCTGCTGGTCCGGACAAAAA
>QHZX01000443.1 GCA_003224835.1 Acidobacteriota bacterium
AATTCAGCACCAGCAACAGTGTTCGCTAGCGCACACGAGATCTGGTCAGATCTCATCGACATCACTGAATAATTGCAGTGAGAAGTTCGCGAGCAGAGCTGATGACGTGAAGAGTTGCGGAAGAGTGCAATGCACAAATCAGTCATGCTGTTCCACTCGCCATTCGCGTGGCGACAATACCACCTGCAGTTGGGGGCGAGCATCCTAAAGTTTGGCCGCACGCGAAAATCTTTCCTAAGGAGAAAATTATGGCACGCACTTCGGCATCCTCCAGGCCGCTCACTGATCATGAAGAAATTCGAAGCTGGGCTGAAGAGCGCGGCGCACATCCTGCTTGTGTTCGCGGAACCGGCAACCGGGGCGATGTTGGGATGATCCGGCTCGATTTTCCTGGCTACACAGGAGAAGACAAACTGGAAGAAATTTCGTGGGACGACTGGCTCGACAAATTCGATGAACGCGGCCTTGCGTTATTGGTGCAGGAAGAAACAACCCGTGGACAAAGAAGCAATTTCAATAAACTGGTCAGCAGAGAGACTGCCGGCGTTTCCAAAGGTTCGGCTTCGAGTTCGAGAAGGTCAGGCAATCAAAGCTCTCGCGAACGAGCTTCACGGGAGAATGAAGACACGCAAGCGTTGTCGGGCTATGAAGAAGATGATCTTCAGAGTTCGGATGATGAGTTGGAGGAAGATGTCGAGTTGGAGGAAGTGAGTTCCGAAAGTTGGCGTGGAGCTAGCGCTTCAACTAAACAGCGGGATGCCCGGACCAGTGGCGGCCGGGCTACTCGCAACGGCCCCAGCTCAGCAAGCACGCGCGGCCGCAGAACGCAGAGTGGACGC
>QHZX01000071.1:0-5060 GCA_003224835.1 Acidobacteriota bacterium
CTTTAACCCGATCCCGCTGGTTACCGCGAATGCGCCGATATGATCGCGCAGCCCGGTTTCTTTTGGCGCGATGAAGTCGGCGAGAGACCTGCACGGCTCGCTTCCCTCTTTATTTGCCTGCTGGCGAAGGAAATGAAATCGTTCGCGCACTTTATCGCGCTTGTCGTCCGCATATAACTCGACATCGTCCCCCACCGCATTGGCATGGAACAGGCCATAAACCCCTCTCGCCGTGATGAGCTTTTTTTCAACGATCATATCGAGAAGGGCGTTGCCTTCCTTGAATAACTGGCGTGCCTGCGCGCCTTGTTGTTCGTGCTCGAAGATTCGCGGATAAATGCCCTTCATTCCCCAGGCGTGAAAGAACGGCGACCAATCGATGAACTCACGCAGCGTGGCCAGTGGAAAGTTATCGAGCACACGTACGCCAGTAAAACTGGGCGCAGGTATGTCTTCGCCACGCCACACAATCGGAGTGCGCCGCGAACGTGCGACCTCAATCGAGACAGTTGGTTGCTTGGGCGCAGCGTGAGCTTTGCGGACCGCCTCGTATTCAGTTCGATGCCGGGCGACGAACGCCGGCTTACTCTCATCGCTCAGGAGATTCGTTGTAACTGGCACCGCGCGGCTGGCGTCAACAATGTGAATGACAGGTTCACTGTAATGCGGTGCAATTTTGACTGCGGTGTGTCTGCGGCTCGTCGTGGCACCACCGATCAGCAGCGGCAATTTGAAACCATGGCGTTCCATCTCGCGGGCCACATGCACCATCTCGTCAAGAGAGGGCGTGATCAACCCGCTCAGCCCGATCAAGTCCGCATTCACCGCCTTAGCCCGTTCAAGAATTTTTTCGCATGGAACCATCACTCCCAGGTCGATTACTTCGTAGTTGTTGCAGGCGAGGACTACGCCAACGATGTTCTTGCCAATATCGTGAACGTCACCTTTGACCGTCGCGAGAATGATTTTCCCTTGCGCCTTTATTACTTCGCCAGCCGCAGCCCGGGCTTCCTTCTCGGCCTCCATATATGGTGTGAGATGTGCCACAGCTTTCTTCATCACGCGTGCCGATTTCACCACCTGCGGCAAGAACATCTTGCCTGCTCCAAAAAGATCACCCACAATGCCCATGCCGGCCATCAGGGGTCCTTCGATCACTGCCAGTGGACGTCCCAGTTTGACGCGCGCTTCCTCAGCATCGGCTTCAATGTAGGTGTCGATGCCCTTCACCAGAGCGTGCGCAATGCGCTCCTCGACTGTGCCGTTGCGCCATGCTTCGGAATTAACTTTCTTTTCGTTGCCAGCCTTGCCTGCGCCTTTTAGCCTTTCGCCGTATTCCACCAAACGTTCGGTGGCGTCCGGGCGACGGTTCAGGAGCACATCTTCGACCATCACCTTTAGCTCAGGTTCGATCTCTTCATACACTTCGAGCATGCCGGCATTCACAATGCCCATATCCATGCCTGCTGCGATTGCGTGATAGAGAAACGCGGAATGAATCGCTTCGCGAACGACGTTGTTTCCGCGAAAACTAAACGAGATATTAGAAACGCCTCCGCTTACTTTCGCGTACGGCAGATTAGCTTTGATCCAACGAGTCGCGTTGATGTAATCAACCGCGTAGTTGTTGTGCTCCTCCATGCCGGTGGCAACGGTGAGGATATTTGGATCGAATATGATGTCCTCAGGCGAAAATCCGACTTCATCAACCAACATTCGGTAGGCGCGCTCGCAGATGCGGATTTTGTCCTCATAACTTGCGGCCTGCCCCTGTTCGTCGAATGCCATGACAACCGCGGCAGCGCCATATTTCAAGATCGTCGCCGCATGTTCGCGAAATTTTTCTTCTCCTTCCTTCAGGGAAATCGAATTGACGATGCTCTTGCCCTGAAGGCACTTCAAACCTGCCTCGATGACCTCCCACTTCGAGGAGTCCACCATAATAGGGACCTTGGCGACTTCGGGTTCGCTCGCCAACACCTGCAGGAAGCGAGTCATCGCGGTGACGCCGTCAATCATGCCCTCGTCCATGCAGACGTCGAGCACGTTCGCGCCGTTCTCGATCTGTTGCCGGGCAATGCTTACCGCCTCTTCATACTTTCCATCTTTGATCAGCTTGGCAAATTTCGGCGAACCAGCGACGTTGGTCCGCTCGCCGATCATGATGTACACGCCTTGCTGTTGGGTGAATGGCTGCGATCCCGAGAGACGAAGTGGCTTCCACTTCGTCGCGTCCGAGATGGCGCCATCCGATGCGCTCACACTCGGCTCTCAATCTCGCTCGGGCGAGCGGTGGATGCTTCGATGAATGGCGCACTAAATTTTCGCGGAGGTTTGCCCTCGAGCGCTTTCGCGATTGCTGCGATATGCTCCGGAGTATTCCCGCAGCAACCGCCGGCAATGTTTATCAAGCCGCCGTCTGCAAACTCAGACAGATACCGCGCCATATCTTGCGGTCCTAGATCGAAGCCGGTTTCCGAAAGAGGATTTGGCAGTCCAGCATTGGGGTAAGACGAGACCGCAACGTCCGCCTTTTCCGAAAGTTCCTCCAGAAATGGATACATGAGATCCGGACCAAGCGAGCAGTTCAAACCCACCGACAATGGTTTCACGTGCCGCACCGCGTTCCAGAAAGCCTCCGGAGTCTGCGCCGAGATCATTGTTTCGCCACCACGTCCGATAGCCGCGGAGATCATGATGGGCAATTCTCTCTTCTGTTCGTCAAAAACTTCGCGGATAGCAACGAGCGCCGCCTTGGCGTTCAGCGAGTCGAAGATGGTCTCGACCAGGAGCACATCTACGCCACCGGCGATGAGAGCGCGCACCTGCTGCGCGTAAGTGGCTTTGACTTGATCGAAGGTGACTACACGAAATCCCGGGTCGTCGGCATCCGGCGAGTTCGAAAGTGAAACAGTGAGCGGCCCAATCGCTCCGGCCACAAAGCGCTGACGAGAAGTTGCAGTTCCAACCCGATCGGCCCATTCCCGACATTGCCGCGCCGATTGCTCATTAATATCCCAAGCTAAACCTTCGAGAAATGGATCGCCGATGATCTTGGAGTAAAACTCCGGGTCCTTGCGGCCGCCGTGCTCGCGCGGATCATCCACAAAGAATTCGCTCTGGGCGATACTCGTGGCGCCGAAAGTATTGGTCTCGATGATGTCCGCGCCTGCCTCCAGAAACCGGCGATGGATGTCGCCAATCATCTCCGACTTGGTCAGCGTGAACAGGTCACCATTGTTTAAAAGACCTTTCTTAGCATCTTTGAATCGCTCACCCCGGATGTCGGCTTCTTTCATCCCGTAAGTCCGGATCGTCGTGCCCATCGCTCCATCAATGATGGCGATGCGGTCTTCGAGAATCTTTTGAAGGGGATGATGTTGTGCCTTTTTCATGTCTTCTATCTCTTTAGACACAAACGCCGACCCGCAGTTGAGGGGCCGGCGCTTGCTGTTGCGAAGACTCGTTGAACTTTTACTCCCCCGGAGCAACTTCCGCTGGCGCTCCACCCATCACTTCAGCTGAGTTGAACACCGGATTCGCTCCCAGATGTGCTGGTCTCGCAGCCAGCAACTGCTCTTTCCGATAAATCAAATTCGTCGCGTTGAAGGTTGCCAATTCAAATCCATGCCCGTGAGTAATGGCGTCCGTCGGGCAGGCCTCAACACAGTATCCGCAAAAAATGCAACGGTTGTAATCGATGTTGTAAATCTTGGCGTAACGTTCGGCGCCGCTTACCCGTTTCTCGGCGGTGTTCTCTGCTGCCTCGATATAGATGCAATTCGCTGGGCAGTTGGCTGCGCAAAGAAAACAGGCGACGCACTTCTCCAGACCATTCTCGTCGCGCTGCAAAACATGTATGCCGCGAAACCGCTCCTGGACTCTCGCCCCCCGCAGTGGTCCTGGGCCATCGGGATAGTTCTCCACAACGGTCGGCTGGAACATCTCCATGAAGGTGATGCTCATTCCCTTGGCGATGGCGGCAATATTCCGAAGAATCGACATGCAGCTCTAGTATAACGAAATGCTTCCTGTCGGTGCTTTCCGCCAGTTCCGAATCTAAAGCGAGGATTAACGGGGCAATCAGCGTGGGCGGAGCACTTCGTAGCGCGTTATCGTATAGCCGAGCGCGGCTCCAAGAAATACGTCGGATGGGAAATGTGCGCTCGTGGTTACGCGAGAGAAGCTTATCGCCGTGGCGAAACCGTACATCGCCCATGGCACCCAGCGGTGGTGGTGATATCGGCTGGCGACGACCGTTGCTATAGAGAACACCCCAGCGGAGTGTCCGGATGGAAAGGAACTGCCCTTAAACGGAGATTTACCGCCACTGAAGAAGGTATTCCGGAAAGACCCTCCTGGCGGAACGTCACTAGGCCGTTTCCTGCGGGTAACAGCTTTGATCGCCAGGTCGACAATAGCGCTGTCCGCATATGCCTCCCCTGCCAGCAGTGCGGTACCGGTCTGATATGAGTCGTGCCGAATATAGCCCGTAGCCAGAAGAGAAGCCGGTAGAACCACAACTTCGGCCGCAGTGATGGGCGAATCGAAGACGTCATTAACGTCATCGAGGTTCCTCTCGTGAGAACGAAAATAGGGCATTGCATGCGGATCAGCGACGATGAGCCCCGCTGTCCCCCCTACGATGGCAAGTGTGGGTAACCAGTGTCGCCCTTTCGCCAGTTGAGTGGGAAAAAGCCAGATGTCCTTCTGATCGTGGAGAAAGTCTTTTGGCAGTGACCGCCACGAGACCTCTCGGTTCTCTGGTGAGTCATCTCCCACGAATCGCGATACGTGCGACGGATCGTCGGGTAAACCAGGATGCCCATTTTGCCCAAATGCGCAGCTGGGTAGGTTCCAAAAACTGGCGCAAACGAAAACAACCGCGACAAAATTCGTTCTCCAGGTCATCGATTTTCTTCGATGCACTCTTCGGGCCTCGCGCAAACCGCATGCCCGGCGGGATACGCAAAAGTTTCGTCGAGCCACTCTGGAACCGCACCCGTATTACAATAATTAGCCGTCCCTTCTTTTTGGCCGGTAACCCATTCCACAGCACT
>QHZX01000071.1:5325-14293 GCA_003224835.1 Acidobacteriota bacterium
CGGACGTCTGGGCGATCTGCTTGACCATTGGTCGGCGAAGCGTCTAAAAGAAGCTGGCGCAGATTGCGTGAAGATCCTGCTCTACTACACCCCCTACGATCCCAAGGACGTGAACGACAAAAAGCATGCCTGGGTCGAGCGAATTGGCGACGAGTGCCGCGCCAACGATATTCCTTATTTCCTGGAATTCGTCGGATACGACGAAGGCGTGGACGAAAAGGGCCTCGAGTATGCCAAGAAGAAACCGCACATCGTCACCGAAAGCATGCGTGAGTTCACTAAGGATCGCTACGGCGTAGATGTGCTGAAAGTCGAAGTGCCAGTGAACATGAAATTCGTGGAAGGGGCGAGGTCATACGGCGGGCAGAAGGCCTATACGAAAAAGGAAGCGAACGAGTTGTTCCACAAAGCTGCCAGCGTCGCTACCAAGCCATTTATTTATCTCTCTGCCGGAGTCAGCAATGCTGAATTCAGCGAGACTCTCGAGCTTTGCGGAGAGAGCGGCGTTAAGTTCAACGGCGTGCTCTGCGGACGCGCCACCTGGAAAGACGGCATTCCTATTTACGCCAAACAAGGACCGGCCGCATTCCGGAAATGGCTCGAAACTGAAGGCGTGAAGAACATAGAAAATGTAAACCAGAAGCTGAAAGCCGCGAGCTCATGGTTTCCAATTTATGATGTGGAGCCTGTGATGGCAGGGGCGTAAATGCAGGGCCTGCTGTAATCCCGGTGCGCTGCGAACGTTTGCAATTGGTCCTAAGAGCCGTAAGCCTTCGATCTTCGGTTCATGGAACAAGTCACTCCGTAATGTCGTATCTTGATACGGCGCAGTGTTTAGTAATCTTCATTCATATCCAAGACTTTCGTTAATCGCACCGGGGAGGAAATATGCGGCGACCGATGACAGTATTTTTAGGTCTTGTGCTAACGGCGTTTGTAGTGAGCGGGAGTGCTTCGGGCCAAGGCGCGGCAGGGGAGCAAAAATCTCTGTTGATCGTCTTCAACGATGGTCACCGCCAAAATATCCCTGTAAATGAAATCGATCGCATCGAGTTCAAATCTGCACCGGTCGTCGTGTTCAAAGATGGGCATCGGCAGAATCTTCCTATAGCCGACGCCGCACGCATTGAATTTCCCTCATTCTCCAAAAATTCTCCGATTGGACGAAACCACTTCCTGGGGAAATGGAGAGTTGGTGTTGATCCGGTTGCCGGCCATTTTTTCATCACCCTGCTGCCAAATGGGGAAGCCAGAAAGACCATGGGCGCGAGTCATGGAACCTGGACAATTGTTAATGATGAGGCGCGTATTGTTTGGGATGATGGCTGGCATGACGCCATTCGCAAGGTTGGATCAAAACACGAGAAACGCGCTTTTGCCCCCGGCAAAACCTTCTCCGACGAACCCACAAACGTAACCGAAGCCGTAAACACTACTGCTGAGCCGATCTAATCGCGGCGCGCCGAACTTTTGTTTCTGAGGGCGCGTATCCTAAGTACGCAATTGTTTTGGGCTGGTCTCGATTAATAGCTGAGAACAGCGCTGCCCCATCTCAATGAGCAATTCCGGGGAGTAAGTTTGGAAGACGCCCAACTGGCTGCTTTGCTGGTCCGTCGCTGTGTTGCCGGCGATGCAGTCGCATGGGAAGAAATCGTTCAGCGGTATCATCGTCGCATTTACAACCTTTGCTATCGTTTTGCAGGATCGGCAGACGATGCTCAGGATTTGACCCAGGAGGTCTTTATCAGGATGTATCGCACCCTTAATTCTTACGATGTAGGCCGGGGCGCGTTCATGACCTGGGTCACTACCTTGACACGCAACCTCCTGGTGGATCATTTCCGCAAAACCAAGCACGACCGGCTGACCGATTCTTTGGACGCAACTACCTCGGACCACCCGGACGCTATGACCCTGGGCGACCGTATTCCCGACGAGGGTCCCCCACCGGATTCTGGGGTACAAAGCCGGGAAACTAAAGAAACCGTCCACGAGGCCTTGCAAAAGCTCTCCCCGGAGCTCCGGGAGGCAGTGATTCTGCGGGACTTACAGGACATGGACTATCGCGAAATTGCCACAGTGCTCAAGGTTCCTGAAGGCACAGTTAAGTCGAGGATTAACCGAGGACGTGCGGAACTTGCGCGCCTCTTACAACGTACATATAGGCAGGTGATGTGATGCCAGGCAAAGAAGATAATCGGATGAGCTGCTCGGAATTCGACGCTCTGCTCAGCCAGGCCATCGACGGTACGCTGGCCGGCGACCGACTCTCGGAGTTTGAGAACCACGCACGAGTGTGCAAGCTATGCGGGCCACTGCTCCATGAAGCTGAAGCGGGGCGTTCGTGGCTGAAGTCACTCACCGAAGTTGAACCTCCAGATCAGCTGGTGAGCAACATTCTGCTCCGGACAAGCGGCGTGCTATCCAGCCGCCATGTCACGGGAGAGCACGTCCCTACGTCCTGGCTAGGCCGCATACGGAACTGGGCTGGAGTATTGGCTTCCCCAGTGGTTGTAATGGCACGGCAGCCGCGGTTTGCAATGTCATTCGGCATGGCTTTCTTCACTCTGTCGGTGACGCTCAGCCTTGCCGGAGTTAAGTTGAGCGACCTGCGGCACATGGATCTGCGTCCGAGTTCTATTCGCCGCACCTATTATGAAACCACCGGTCGCGTCGTGAAGTATTACGAAAATATTCGATTCGTTTACGAAATCGAATCTCGGGTACGGCAGTTCAAGGAGGCTGCTACTCCGGCTGAACAACCGTCCGAGCAACAGAACAATAACGATCGCAAAAACAAAACTAAGAACGATACCAGTGGACAACCTGATCAGAAACAGGAACGCAACTACAGCCAGGAAGGGAACCGGCCTATATTTGCTGCTTCCCTTCCCATTTACAGGGGACCTGAACCAGTGCGCTTTTCAACTGTTGGGGCGCCAGAGCCAACTGTAGTGTCGGTAACCACTTGCAGGAGGTTCTCATGAACTGCGCTAATCATCCACAATCGCCGGTTGCGGCTTACTGCCGCACCTGCGGTAAACCACTGTGTTCGAGTTGCACCCGCCCGGTTATGGGCGTCGTGTATTGCGAGACCTGCCTGGCCGAGCGCGTCGGCGCAACTACAAGTGCGCCGCCACCACCATATCAGCAGCCTAGTTCATATCCGTCAGCAACCGTTCCTCCTCGCCCTTCCGGACCAAGCCCTGGGTTGGCCGGACTCCTTGGCGCCATTCCGTTCGGCGTTGGTGCGATATACAACGGGCAGTACACCAAGGGGTTAGTGCATTTGGGTATCTTTGTAGCCCTTGTGGTCTCGCTGAGCTCAAATCTGCCGGATTACTGGTACATCATTCTTGGCATCGGG
The DNA here is from genome assembly GCA_003224835.1 of Acidobacteriota bacterium. GTDB lineage: Bacteria > Acidobacteriota > Terriglobia > Terriglobales > Acidobacteriaceae > Gp1-AA145. The sequence goes on from QHZX01000071.1 coordinate 8,693, forward strand.
ATGGGGTTTTTTGTGGTGTATCAGATCCTCGACGCTGTGCACACAGCTCGAGCCATTCAATCCGGCCGTCCCGCGCCAGATCCGTTCGGTCTTACAACAGCGTTTAGTCCTGGTGAAAGCCAGCCTAGTCCCGGGCAGGCCCGCGATTTCGCTAGAGGCGTGCCCACGGGTGCGGTTGTCTTGATTGCACTCGGCGTTCTCTTCCTGCTCCATAACTTGGGATTTTGGTTTCTCAGAGCCGATGTCCTTGGCCCCTTGGTTCTGATTGGACTCGGCGTGTGGCTCTTAGCTCGTCGTATGGGCTCACCCGGCGGAATCGCTGCCTGCGGAACCCGAGGCTTAATGGGACCCGCGGTCCTTATGACCTTGGGCGCACAGTTCCTACTGAACAACCTCGGCGTGGTCTCCTTTGGACGAACACTGCCCGTTCTTTTGATCGTCATCGGAGTTGTTCTGGCGATTCAACGTAGCTCGCATCATTTCGGCGGCGTTTATGCGGACCCGCAACCGCCTGGTCCTGCCGGAACAGAAGCACCTGGCGCGCACACCGGAGATGTGGTGCCGCCCTCGGAGGTAAAAAATGGCTAGCGCCACTCAGGTTCCTCCATCAGCCCCGCCAGCGCGGCCTCCGCGCCCACCGCGGTCGTTGGCGGGCCCGGTTGTACTGATCGTGATTGGAATTTTCTTCCTCTTAGGGAACCTGCACATTCTTTATTGGCATGATCTAGGTCGCTGGTTCGCACACTACTGGCCCGTGTTGTTAATTATTTGGGGCATCATCAAACTGATCGAATACCAGCAGGCAAACCGCACAGGAACTCGTCCGGCCGGGATTGGAGCCGGTGGCGTGCTGCTCGTTATTTTTCTAGTTGTGGCCGGTTTGATTGCTACCTCAGCTTCCAACTTCGACTGGGGGCAGATCCGCGATCAGATGCACATCGAAGGTGCGGACATTCCCTGGTGGGGGCACACCTACGATTACAACGCAGACCTGCAGCAGAATTTCCCACCCGGGGCGACCCTGCGGGTTACAAGCATTCGCGGCGCAATCAACGTGACTACTTCAAACGACAATCGCCTTCATGTCACTGCGCACAAGCGCATCAATGCTGAGAACGAACAGGATGCCGCAAAATGGGACAAGTTAACTCAACCCCAAATCAACGTGAGCGGCCAAACTGTGACGATCAACGCCAACACCCAGGGTGCAGGCGATCACTGGGTTAGCTCCGACCTTGACATTGCGCTACCCCGCAAGGCTTCAGTAGTGGCCTCGACCAACCATGGCGATGTCAGCATCATGGGCCGCGATGGAAATGCAGACGTGAACAGCCAAAATGGCGACGTATCCATCAGCGACTTGAATGGAAGCACCACCCTTGACCTGCAACACAGTTCGGCGCGGGTTTCACAGGTGTCCTCGAACGTCACCATCCAAGGTCGCGCCAACGATGTTTCGATTGAGGACGTGAAGGGTTCAGTGCACCTCGATGGCGATTTCATGGAGAGCGTGAAGCTTTCTCGCGTCGCTAAGCCTGTCAGCTTCAAATCAACTCGCACTGACATGGATTTTTCTCAGCTCGGCGGATACCTCAATCTGGATTCTGGCGATCTCGAAGCTACTGGCGTCAATGGACCCTTTCGTCTGCGCACCCGCTCCAAGGACATCATGCTGAACGGCATCTCCAATGAGGTCCACGTGCAGAACGAAAATGGCGCGGTCGAAGTGCACATCAATAAGTTGGGCGGCGTTGAGATTAAAAATTCGAAGGGTGACATTCGTATCTTCGTGCCCGCAAAGGCAGGCTTCCAGCTTCAGGCCCAAGTGCATGATGGCGAGATCCAGTCGGATTTCAATGATCTTAAGGTCGACAATGGTGAGAATCGTTCCTCGGCGGCTGGCAGCGTAAACGGCGGGGGACCGCGCATCAACATTGAGAACGAGCACGGCACAATCGAGGTTCGCAAAGGGACAGTTGTTCCTGTACCTGCGGGTGGGTCTAACAAAGCAAGTAAACCCGAGCCTCCGGAACCTCCCGAGCCGACAGAGAACTGAGAATGACAGGCGTTCCTGGCTTATGCGAGAGGGCCGCCGTCTTGCTTCGTGGTAAAGTGACTTCCTTCGGAGATCTTGTATGCAAACCGCAGCGCCCGACTTTGCCCAGCTGAAATCCAATTTGAAATCGATTTGGATGGCCGGCGACTTTGGCCAGATCGCAAATTACGCCGTTCAAGCTGGAGTTGAGTTCATTGGCCGAACTCAAATTAAGCCTGGCGCCCGGCTTCTGGACGTCGCTTGTGGCACTGGAAACGTGTCTCTTCCCGCGGCGCGCGCAGGTGCGACAGTTACAGGCGTGGACATCGCACCGAATCTGCTGGAGCAGGCCAGAAAGCGGGCCGCAGCTGAGCATTTGAACATTCGCTTCGACGAGGGCGACGCCGAAGCCTTGCCTTACGCCGACGCCGAGTTCGATCTCGTAGTCACGATGTTTGGCGCCATGTTTGCCCCGCGGCCGGAACAAACTGCCGCAGAATTAATCCGCGTATGCCGCCCAGGTGGATTGATCGCGATGGGGAATTGGACTCCTCAGGGTTTTGTTGGCAGGAGTTTTCAGCTCACCGCAAAGATGGTGCCGCCTCCGCCCGGAGTTGTCCCACCCGTGCTCTGGGGCGATGAAGCTACCGTTCAGCAACGCCTATCTAAAAATATTGCGAAGTTAACCGTGGAACGACAGACCTTGAATTTCGAATATCCGTTCAGGCCAAAAGAAGTGGTGGCATTCTTTCGTAAGTATTTTGGCCCAACGCAGGCGGCGTTTGCGCGGCTCGACAAGGCTGGCCAGGATTCATTGGCTTCGCAGTTAGAGCAACTCTGGACTGAGAACAATGAAGCCATCGGTGATACAACAAGAGTTGCAGCCGAATATCTGGATGTCAGAGCCATTCGCGCTTAAACACGTTTCGCAGCTCAGATAAATTTCATGAGGTCTGTATCCGCCACCGCCGAGGGATTTCGTCTGATCTTCCGGCGACCTGCCATCCCCATGGCGGAGATCGCCTGGCGTTGGAGCTTCGCAGCCGCGTTCTGGTTTCTAGCCATCATGTTTGTCGTGGAGTATTCCGATTCCTTAAGCGTGAATACCGTTGACCGCTTACTACTCGGGACTCGGCAGCCAGCGTTAATATTGCGCGCGCTTCATCGCATTTTCCATGGAAGTGCGTTGCGATTTACGACCGGCGGCATCCTTGTTTCGATCTCGATCACCATCGCATGGATCATCTTGTCGTCGCTCGGCCGGGCAGCAACATTGAACGCCGTGATGGAGCAATTGGGTATCACTTCGGCGCCAGGTAGACGCCGAGATACCGTCTCATCTTTATTGGCGTTGAATTGGTTGCGCGCCGCAGCAGCTCTAGCAGCGATTATCGCCGGCTGCGGCACTGCCTTGGTTGCAAGCGGCGTTTGGGCTTCAACTCATTTGTCCGCATCCGGCGCGGCACGATTCTGGGTCGCCCTGCTGTTCCTGGTTTGGTCAGCGTGGGGAATACTGAACTGGGTTTTCTCGACCTCAACCTTATTCGTTGCGAGAGACCGTCTCAGCGCTTTTGGCGCGGTGTCTGCAAGCGTCGGCTGGTATCGTGATCGGCTCGGCTCTTTCATTGGCGCCGGAACCTGGTTCGGCCTGATTCATGGCGGCGCATTCTTAACGGCTTGGAGCGCGGCCTTTACTGTGCTCAGCATGGCCGGAATTCTTGGTCGCGGCCCCACGCTGCTTCTCGAATTCTTGATCGTAGCCGTTTACTGTGCTGTCGCCGACTTCCTCTACATTGGAAGACTGACTGCATATTTAAGCATCATTCGGGACGGCGAAACATTCGATCTCCTGCAGTCGCAATCAGAACCGTCGGCATCTCCTACACCCGGAAGAGCTTCAATTGATCAGAGTGAATTGATACTCAGCGATGTTCCCGTAACCTAAATTCTCGGCCTGTTGAGGAACCAGCGTCCCCGCTCATTGCTTTTGCCATTAGGGATTTAAGTATGCCTGCTCGCTTTACATGACATCTCTGATTTGAGAAACTCATCCGTGGAAACCCAATCGATCGTTGTCCTCGATTTCGGAGCGCAATATTCGCAATTGATCGCCCGTCGCGTGCGCGAGCAGAACGTCTTCTCAGTAGTCCTCCCTTGCAGCGCAAAAATCGAAGAGATTCGCAAGTACTCACCAGTTGGAATCATTCTCTCCGGGGGACCCTCTTCTGTGTACGACAAGGACGCGCCTGTCGCGAACTCTCGCGTCTTCGGACTCGGCATCCCGGTACTCGGAATCTGTTATGGCCTGCAGTTCATGGTGCACGCGTTAGGAGGCAAAGTTCGCGCCGCCAAGCACCGTGAATATGGGCATGCTCAAGTCGATCTGATCGAGGATTCGAAACTCTTCGACGGCCTGCCTCGACACCTTGAAGTGTGGATGTCTCATGGCGACGAGGCATTGGAACTGCCAACCGGTTTCAAACTGACTGCGAAATCTCCGAGCGCGGTAGCCGCAGTTGAAAACAGCACTCGGCAGCTATATGCCGTTCAGTTCCACCCCGAAGTTCGCCACACCAAGTTGGGAACTGAGGTTCTCCGCAATTTTGTACTGAACATCTGCCAGGCCAAGCCAACCTGGACTCCGCAGCACTTTGTTGACGCAACGGTTGCGTCCGTGCGCGCCACTGTGGGCGAGGGACGAGCGATCTGCGCTCTATCCGGCGGCGTTGATTCAGCCGTCGCCGCCACGCTCGTCGACCGCGCTCTACGCGACGGCGACAAATCGCGCCTGACCTCCATTTTTGTGAACAATGGTGTCCTGCGGAAGAATGAGTTCGAGAAAGTGCAACAGAATTTGCGCGACAAGCTTGGGCTGCACGTTATCGCGGTCGACGCCACGCAAAGGTTTCTCACGAAGCTCTCAGGCGTGAGCGACCCGGAAAAAAAGCGCAAGATCATCGGCAACGAGTTCATTAAAGTATTCGATGAAGAGGCTCATCGTATTGAGAAACAAGAAGGCGAAGTTGAGTGGCTGGTGCAGGGCACGCTCTATCCAGACGTAATCGAGTCAGTCTCAGTGCGCGGACCTTCGCAGGTGATCAAGTCCCATCACAACGTTGGGGGGTTGCCCGAAAAAATGAAGTTGAAGCTCATCGAGCCGCTCCGCGACCTATTCAAGGATGAAGTCCGTGTCATCGGGCGGGATCTGGGAATGCCGGAAGATGTCCTGCAGCGTCAGCCATTCCCCGGCCCCGGACTGGCGGTCAGGATTCTGGGAGAAGTCACACCCGAGCGGCTGGCAATCTTGCGTGAATGCGATGACATCGTCGTGAACGAAATTAAAAAGGCCGACCTTTACACGAAGATCTGGCAGTCATTCGCGGTGTTGTTGCCGGTAATGTCAGTGGGCGTCATGGGAGACCAGCGGACTTACGCGAATACTTGCGCTATTCGCGCGGTGCATTCGGAAGATGGCATGACCGCAGACTGGGTCCCACTGCCACACGAGGTTCTCAAAAGTATTTCCAGCAGGATCGTAAACGAGGTCCCCGGAGTCAATCGCGTCG
>QHZX01000421.1 GCA_003224835.1 Acidobacteriota bacterium
CAGTCGACACCGAATGGCCCCAGAATGTGCTGCGCCCCTTGCACCAGCAGGGTGCGCAGATAGGGATCGCCTTCTTTGCTGATGTGCATTTGCGGTTCGCTCTGCCCGGAATTTCTTCGTCCGGGCTGCAGCCCCAGATAGCAGCCCACGTCGCGGCTCTTGCGGAAGCGATGCGGATCTTCCAGCGTCAGCAAAAATGTCAGCCCGATCAGCGTGCCCACTCCCTTCACCTGCTTCAGCAGCGCCACTTGCGGATAGCTCTCTTGCGCCAGCTCTTCGATCCGTTCGTTGTACTCACGAATCTGCTCGCTCAACGACTCCAGCCCCGCCAGCAATGGCTGCAGTGCGGTTTGCAGTTCCGGGCTCAGTTCCTCGGATTTCTTCGGGTTCATGTTGCGCGGGTTGCAGCCGCGCAATCGTTCGCCGTAACTTTTCGCCAGTCCTCGTGCGGTATTCACCAGCGCGGTCCTGGCCCGCACTAGGCCGGCTCGTGCACGGATCACCGTCAGGTCCGCTTGCGCTTTCGCGCTGCGATGTTTCACCGGACACAGCAA
>QHZX01000420.1 GCA_003224835.1 Acidobacteriota bacterium
AACCGTAATTTGTCAGGCGCAGCATAAATGGAAGATTACTTGGTTGGACATGGAGCGCGCTCGAAGAAACGCTATGCGGCCGTTGTGGCGGACGTCCTGCCCACCAGAGCACGACCACGATGAGGACGATCACCACTCCCACCACCGCGCGAACGAACTTTTTGGGAGTGAAGCGGAGCAGCACTGCGAACACTCCGCCGAGCGCCAGGCATCCGAGCACAAACCATCTCGCGACCGGAATGCTGACCAGGCCCATTGCGAGAAAGCCAACGGCAAGAAGAATTCCGGCAGTCTCGGAGTCCACGCTCATGACTCGCCATGGACCGGCATGCCGATTGGCGTCATGATCCTTCATTGGCTTAATTGTCCCACCAAGTTCATGCCAAAGGCGAGCCTAGCGCTTGTGACTGTTGATAAATCGCCATATCACTCATTAACAGTCACCATGAACTGTATCGACTGCCGTTGCTGGCTATTCCGTCGGAACCGCTGTGAACTTCAAACAGATTGCCTGCTCTTTCGACTTTCCATTTGTCTTTGTTCACCGTAATAGGATCGGTCGGTATTTCTTTCATGTATCCGGCTGTGACAAGTTGGCTGAGAGAATCTGGCGGCCTTTGGTGGTCAAGCGTGAACTGGACGATTTCGCTGCGAAGGACGAACAACTCTTGTCGGAGTGATTGTTCTTGTTTTCGAACCTCTCGATTACCCGAGCAGCCGAAAGTGCCAACAATCACTGCAAAGATCACAGCCAGAGCGGCTGGGTTGCAGAGATTTTTCATCTAGCAGAGACCCCGAGGAAAGAACGCCTCCGCGTCACACTCTTGCATGGCGAAAAATCGCCAATAGCGGTCATTGCCCGAGCTGGTCAGGCTCATCTGGTTCTTCCACTTCTGCAGCAGTGATCTTACTCTTCGGGCCACTCCTGAGGAGGGCAGGACTTCCCAGATTTGGATCGTAGTACCCGTTCTCAGAGGAATCAGAATCTGGCAGATCGGAGTCTGGAAGATCGGAGGCCGCGCTGAAGCTAGACCGAACGAATCGCAGGACGAAGAAGATGACGGCGAGCAAAAGCAGGATGGATAACGCGTCGGCCATACGATGCATTATCCGCTTCGTTGCACCCCAAGCAAATCTGGCGTTGAGGATAGTTGACGATAAATTGCCATATCACTCATTGACATGAAAAAAGGCGAATGGAAGGCGCACACTTGCGCTATCGCCTTCCATGAGAAGGCCGGTCGGAGTCAAGTGGGTAATTTTGTTTTTCTGGACAAGGGTTTTCTCCGGCCGGGTTAGCCACTGACGCCATCCTTCCATCCGCACTCTGGTGAGCGATCTTTGGTTCGCTCGGTGCAAGTTGGGCGTTCTCGTTTCAGCCGGTGCTGCCACCTGTTAGTCGACCTCTACTTCATCTCGAAAGATGAGGTTGGGCCAGGCGATAGACGCAGTCACCGGAACTCGGCTTTGGGCTCTTGCTTTTCCTTTCTTAGGACGGTTTGGTTTATGCTGCCGCCGGCATCGCGCTCTGCTGGCTGTTGTGCAGCGGTTCGTATGCTTCTCCGCTCACCCACAA
>QHZX01000422.1 GCA_003224835.1 Acidobacteriota bacterium
AAATCTTTTTTCCAGCATCGCCCAGCTATCAACTGATCCCTCGAGCATTTCTTTGCGCCAGGGCGTACTGACTGCTGCCTCGAATTTAACTTCCACTTTCAATAACACCGCCAGCAACCTCGCGGCCCAGCGTTCGAGCCTCGATTTGAATGTTGTGCAGTTGGATCTCGCTACCGGAAGCCGCATCAACAAACCATCAGACGATCCCGCGGGTGCGGCGCAAATGGTTTCTAACACCGACCAAACGGCTCAAGCCGATACCTTTCTGCGCAGCATCACCAGCGTGAACGGCCTGCTCTACACCGCCGACTCAACGCTGAGTTCTGTCGTCACCGCTCTGCAACGCGCCATCTCGCTAGGGGTTGAGGGAGCAAATGGGACCCTGTCCGATTCCGATCGCGCCGATGTTGCTGCTGAACTGTCTGGGATCCAGCAGCAATTGCTGAGTCTGGCGAACACTCCTTATCAGGGAGAATTTATTTTTTCCGGAACTTCGACCGCGCAGCCGTTTGTGGCCGACCCATTGAGTCCTTCGGGCGTGACTTACAACGGGAACGCAGGCACGAATAAAGTCCAAGTAGGACAAAATTATTCTCTGCAGATCAACCTGCCGGGATCGCAGCTCTTCACTGCGGGGTCAGGAAATGTTTTTCAGTCCGTCTCTGACCTGATCACGGCCCTGCAGACGAACACCAACATCAGCGGCGCGGTCACCGAAATCAGCAGCGCCTTCAATCATATAACCGGACAGCGTGTTTTCTACGGGAACGCGATGAACCAGCTGCAGGCACAGGAGACGTATCTGAATTCGGAGAAAGTCGATCTTGCGTCCATTGCCAGCTCCGTTTCTGCAACCGACATGGCTGCGACTGCGACTGCATTCACCCAGTCGCAAGTCGCACTCAACGCCGAACTCGCCGCCATGAGCAGAATTTCACAAACTAGCCTGTTTGATTATCTGAAGTAGAGAGTAAGCCGCCAGCCATCAGCTCTCAGGTTTGTATCAGGGCGACGACTTCAGTCGCGCCGCGATGTGAGCAAGCAAGCTGGGCTTTAAGCCCCCGCGCCCCGGCTCGATTTACTTAAACCGGTACTGCCGTCTTCCTTGCGGGATTAAAGAACGGCATTTTCACCACCGTTGCCGCTGCCTTCTCGCGCACGGCCTCGATTGTGATTTCGAGCTGAAGTCTCGTCCCCAGCTTCGAGTAAGCGGTTTCTACGCTGGCTAGAGCAATCAGTTTTTTCAGCACCGGTGACCACGTTGTCGACGTCGCCTTTCCAACCTGCCGATTGCCGGAATATACCGGCACGTGGACCCGCGAAGTTTGGCTGGGGGCGCTGGGAGTTAATCCTAACCGTTCATATAAAGCTTCAATCTCAATCCAATCGAGCTCCAGGCCGATTAATTGCCGCTCCACTCCTTGCTTCTCGTCTTTTATCAGCGCCGAGCGCCCAATGAAATTGTCTTTCTGCAGATGCACCATCTTCCCGAAGCCCAGCTCATATGGAGAATATTTTTGCGATGGAATCAGCGCCTTGCGCGAACTGGTGTAATCCACGTCCAGCAACAGCAATCCGGCTTCAACTCGCGCCACATCAAGCGCCAGCATTCCCGTGGGATGTAAATCGAATTGTCTGCCCGCTACGGTGATCGCATCCCACACCTTCACGGCATCTTTCCAATCGACCCAGATCTCGTAGCCCAAATCTCCGGTATAGCCAGTGCGCGAGATGTCCACCGGAATGCCTGCAATTTTGCCGCTGGTCATGCGGAAATATTTCAGGTTGGTAATTTCCGCTTCTGCCACCGTCTTCAGCAGCCGCGCCGAAGTCGGTCCCTGTAACGCCAGCGCCGCCATGCGCTCAGAAATGTCCTCGATATCGACATCCATATTCAGCCCGTTCTGATGAAACCAGCGCAGGTTGGGCTCGGCCGCGGTCCAGCGATAGCGATTTTCGTCCAGCCGTGTAATCGTCCCATCATCAATCACCTTGCCCTGCTCGTCGCACCAGCAGCAATAAATCACCTGTCCCTTGGAGACTTTGTTGATATCGCGTGTGATGACGCGATTCACCAGCTTGGTAGCATCGCGCCCGGTCAGCAGATACTTGTACAGCGGTGTGATGTCGATCAGCGCAGCCGCATTGCGAATGGCGTTGTACTCGTGCTCATGGTGCACCTCGTAGGCGCTGACCGTGTAATATCCTGACCACTCGCGGTAGTTGAGGCTCTGGCACAGCGGGAAAGTGCGTTCGTGAAAAGCAGTTCCGATGGGCATAGTATTTGCTAATGTCCGACTTCGGATTATACCGAGTCTTACCGTCCTGTGATCCATGCCCTCATGAGTATCATCCCGAACTCGCACTCTTCCAGCGCCCCTCAACGCCTCATCGCCGTGTCATCCCGAACTCGGACGCTGAAAGCGACCGAGAGAGGGACCTTACGAAGCTTGTGAATCACCACGAACGTAGTCAGCACATCCACAAATACATGCGTCTAGACCCGGCGTAGCCCTACTACACCGGCAGCGCAATCTGACGTGAGGTCCCTCTCCTGCTCTCCTCCGGAGTGCAGCTTCGGGATGACAGGGCAGAGGTAGTAACCAAATCAGGAAATTCACAGCAAACCAATGTGACACTCGACACAGACACGCTGCTGAAACTCGCGAAGTATATTCGCGTGGACAAGACTTA
>QHZX01000423.1 GCA_003224835.1 Acidobacteriota bacterium
AAGTGAACTCAGCATTAAAAATGGTTAAGGGGTTCTGCTACCAGAGAGTGATCTCATCTGGCCGGTCCATAGCTCAGAACTTGAATTCAAGGTCCAGCTGCATTCTCCGCGGCGGCTGAGCCGCGACGGCTCGACCGAAGAACGGAGACGTAATCACGCCAATGTAAGTCATATCGTTCTTGCGATTGAGGATATTGAATGAATTAACAGATACAGTGAGTGTCTTCGAATGGTCAGGCACCCTGGAGAAGGCAAAGTCATGTGAGACGTTCAAGTCCAGGTCAATTAGACCGGGTCCAGCCAGTGAATTGCGTGGCGTGTTCGGTGGGCGATCGTTGACGACGCCGTCGCGATTATTGTCGCTACCCGTAGTTACGTTGACCGGCAGCCCAGAGTAAAGTGAAACTCCCATTCCGACAGAGAAGAAGCGGCTCGGCTGAGAGGACGCGAGGATGTCGAATTTGTGGCGCCGGTCGTTATCGGACCGTGCCCAATCTACTGCAGGATCGTAACTATTTCCTGGGAAGAACGTAATTCCGCTAGTATTATTTCGGGTCTTGCTCAACCGGTACTGCACCTGCCCGGTAAAGTACTTGCTCGGCTTGCCTTGGAATGTAATCTCGAGGGCGTTGCTCTTCTGATATCCCCGGGACTCAAGGTCGCGGACTTGCCCCAATGTGGGATTTGGAATTGCGGCATATGCCGGCGGCAGCGGCGCATTTGCGTCCACTGACCGAAAGAGGCCAATACCACGGGATCCCACATACGTGGCGCTGAGAGTGCTTTGTGCGGTTACCTGTCGCTCTACTCCGCCGCTATATTGAATCGTGTAGGGGATGCGCGCGCCTGGATTGAGAGTAACCAAGCTGGTTGGAGTGCTCGCCAGTTCGAGCGGGCTCACAGGGAAGCTGGGGTTCTGCACGATAAATCGAAGAAGAGTTACCCCGTTGAAGTCCTTGATAGGCGCGAAAGCAAAATCAATACGTGGTGCGACGTTGTAGGGAACATCGTGGAAAAAGTTCTGCCAGTAATAGCGCAGGCCCAGTGCAACAGAAACGTTGGGCCTCACTCGAATGTTATCTTCAACGAACCCTGAGAAGACCCTCTCCAAAAATGCCACGTGCCCGTTTCCTTTTTGAATTACAAACTGCGTGGGCTGACCAGCCTGGTAGGAAGCCAGGCTTCCGAATGTGTAGGTGCCTTCGATATTGGTGAAATCGTCGAATCCTCTCCGGCTTATATCGGGAATATCGATACCGAAGTTAATCAAGTGCTTGTGATGCTGATAGCTCACCGTATCCGTGCCGTCGAAGTGATATTCGGTTTTGCGAAAGTCGGCCTGGGCACCACCTGCAATGAACGCGCCCTGCACCACAATACCTGGCTCCTGATTCTGGCTCGCAAGCCGATTGTCATAGTGGCCAACTAGGAAGCGAAGCTGATTTACCCATTTAGAGGAGACTACGTGACGGTAGAAGACGTTGATCTCGTGCTCGTCAAACCTTGCGTCTGTTCCCGCTTCCGGGAGTACCGTGCCACCTACTGCCTGGTTTTGAACGGTACGCCGCTCGTAGGAATATCCGATCCAGAATTGGTCGTTATCCGAAAAATTATGGAATACCCGGCCAGAGCCAAAAAAATGGCGGGTCGGATTGGGTACGTTTTCTCGAATAGTGCTCTTCGGTCCTTGCGCATTAACGATGCCTTGAAGGTCCAAGTAATCCTGATCAAGAGAGAGCAGAAAGGTAGTTTTCTTGGTCGGCGTCAATGGCCCCGTCAGCACGCCCTCGAAGTAACGTCGCTGTTCCGGCGCCTTTGCTAAGGCATATGCATTCCTTGCGTCAAAAATGGAATCGCGAAACATAAAGTTAACAGTGCCATGAAAATCTTGTGTGCCGCCCTTTGTCGTGATCTCGACCCGCGCCCTGCCGGGACGGGAAAACAAAGCCGAGTAAGGATTCTGGTTGACTTTCACCTCTTGAATGGCGGAAGCCGTCACTCCCGGGCCGTTCGCTTCGATTCCATTCACCACCAATGTGACACCATTCGTGCCCGTGGCACTGTCATCGAGAAAGCGCGACACCGCGGAGATGTAGTCCTGATCGAACACCGGGACTCTGTCTAGTGTGTCGCGATCAAGCCGGTTCGCGCTTGTGTTTTCAGCAACGTCTGCACTGACTTGCGCGCCGAGATCATTCCCCCCGACGGTAACCGTCTCCGCCTGCGCCGCGATCCCCATGGTGATCCGTATGCTGGTTGCGTTCTTTGTTCCCACGGAAATTTCCGTATTCGCATCCTGAAATCCTGTCGCTTGCACAAGCAGGCGATAGCGGCTTGGTGTGACTCTATCGAAATGAAATGCCCCTCTCTCATTTGTCTGCGTCTCAGCGATTCGTGATCCGTCCGATCGCGTAAGCGATGCTCTGGCATTTGGAATCACTGCGCCGGAAGGGTCCAGAACTGTTCCCAAGATGGTGTGCGGGGAGGCCATCGGAGGCTCTTGCGCCACCGTTGCTGACACTTGCAAGGTGACAAAAGCGAGCAAAATGCACAATCGTGAGTTCATCGGGCACGCGTACAGAGCGGATTAATGCTAGCCGCCGCAGATGAAGGATTCATGAAAACATCCCAAGAAATAAGTCTAATGATTTGTTCCGGTGATTGCGTTTACGACGATGCGTTTTCAACTTCCCGCAGAGTAGGTGAGCGCTAGTAAGGGTCGAAATGCTTGTTCGTTGCAAGTCACCGATTGTGCAACGGAATTGCGCACGTCATTGAACTTTGTAAATTAGTAGCTTTAGCTTTGCATCGGGCTTTCCTTTACCTGAAGCTGCAATATAAAGCCGATTTAATTCGGGCACAAAAATTGATGATTTAGCCCGGTAAGCTGTCGGAACTTCAGCGAGGTGTTCATAATGGTTCGCATCGCGCTGACTAAAAACGGATGCCATTTCGCTTCCTGTCACATAAATTCGTTTCCGTGAGATATCGAACCACATGTCGCTGTTGACGCTGACACATGGTAGAGAGGACACGACCTTAGTAGTATCGGTGTTAAAAACGATGAACCGCGCGGGATTGCGTGTGGCAACGAAAAGCCGATGATCCGGCTCATCAAGCGCAATCGCATGGGCTACGTGCGCGTTCGGAAGCGCCCACCTGCTGACAAGTCGTCCAGACTCCATATCAATGACGCCGACTTCGTCCGTGCCTGTTAGGTTTACATATAGGTTTTTGCCCGCATGATCGACGATCATTCCTTCATTCGAATTTCCAGGTAATCCCGCAACATCGCCGATGTGTTGAAAGGATTTCGTATCGATAATGCTAAGAATGTGCGTCGAGGCGCCTGGCCCGCCTCCGTTTTCCACGTAATAGTACTTAGTCAATGGATTGAGCGCACCATGATCCACGCCCTCACCCAGCTTGATAGTTTTAATAATCTTGTATTTCTTGCAATCGACGAGTTGAACCGCACCAGCGCCCCCGTCCGTAACGATTAACCGATTCTGCTCCGGCAGATAGGCCATCATCAGAGGATGCCCGAAGCCCTCAATAATGTGAATACGCTCACCAGTCTTGAGATCGAATACCTCTACTGTCTTGTGCTCCTCAGCCGCGAGAAACA
>QHZX01000424.1 GCA_003224835.1 Acidobacteriota bacterium
GAAGAATCGCGATGATTGCAGAGGTGTCCACGATCATTTTGGGAGTCCTTTTTCGTCGTACAGCAGATCACCATGATCCATGGAACGATAAGGCTCCTTCCATCGAGGACCGGCGTCCTTGGCTATTTTCATAAGTCGCTCTTTCAATCCCTTGCTCTTAACTCGCTCCAGTCGCTCCCGAACAGCTTCTTTGACCGCCGCGCTCATGCTTTCGCCGGTGAGCCGCGCCAGCTCCTGAGCCAAGCGGTAGGTCTCTTCGTTTTTGATATTCAGACTCATGGTAGAATTCTACCATAATTGTCTAGCATTCTACCCAACCTGGAAAGGGTAACCGTTAGTCCCGCAATAGATCCAATCCAGGCCACGAGCGTTACATCTACAACCCACCTGGGCGCAGCTCCCATTCTTCGCAGCACAAAGGGCAGAAAATTCCAGCAGGTGAGGTGCTGGTAATCCCACGCGTCGTAGGTAATGGAGTCAGTATTCAAACCCCAAGCGTCCATTTTTCCGAATGCGAACGCAACAATGCAGCCAAAACGCAAGTGATGCAATCTGAATCACCAGACTACATGCGACTAAACCCACTCCCACGCCCCACACGAACCTGCCTAACTGCGTGCGATATTTCATCAGAATAGGAACTGAAATAAACGCCGCCAGTTCAACCGCTGTCGAAACATACCGGTCGCCCCAGGCGAAATTTCCGCTCCACACTGTGTAACGCGCATACAAGCAGATATACCCGAGCACCAACAGAAACCCCACAACCACATAACTCTTGACTGCCGGACCAAAGTATTTCCAGCCGGCAATCGCCACCACAATTGTCAACACGATCAGTGGATCAAAAAGAAAAATCGACTTTTCCGGCGAGAACAGCGGCCCCAGGAATCCGACGTGGAACGGCGTCTCCCATGGATATTTCGTCGGCAGCGTGGGATCGTGCAACCGGTGCTCCAGCGCAAAATAATGGACGTAGGTGTCTGTCCATGTGCCGAAGCGATGGAACTGATACAAACGGTCCATCCCGAAAAAAGCTATGTAAACGGGAAGAGCGCTCTTCGCGTACGTAACAAATTTTCGCCAGACATCTTTCTTCCCCGCTCCCTCGAACCAAAGAACCAGCAACAGGAAGACTCCCCCGATGAGGAGGTCCAGCGACGAAGTCAACCGCGTAAGCAGGTTCAGCCCAAACGCCGCAGAGCCAATCAGCAACGCTTTTCTCCTTCCCGACCGCAACCATTCGTATTGGTAACAAAATCCCGTCAGCGTCAGCAGGCAGATGTAATTGTTTTCCATCATGTTCTGCGTGTAGTGCAGGTGCGTTGTGCAGAACAGAAGCGCCAGAACTCCGGCCGTAGACTCCGAAATCGTGAATCCGAGCAATTGCAGAAAGCGAAAACAAACCAGCGCAGTGAGAACGCTCAACAGAATATTCGTAGTGTAGGTAACAAAAATGTTGCGGATCGTCGGGTCATTGCCCCGGTAATCAGCGAAGATCGGCATCTTCTCCACATACGTTCCAACAATGTCAGCCGGGAGCATCAGCAGCGGCTGGCCGATGCCATACCAGTCGTACAGCTTGCCTCCGCGCCCATGGACCCCGAATTCCGGATACTCATTGGGAAAGACTGCTGGCTCTGAGGTCCAAAAAGAATGCGCTGTCTGCAGTCGGTGCATGGTGTCCGCCGATCCCAATTCGCCGGATTGCACTACAAAGGCTAAAAGAGCAGCTGCGAGGCAAAGAAGCAACCGTGGATTTCTACCCTCGGGCCGGTTATGCATTTGTCAGCAATCATAATGTAAGTAGCCTGCACCTCTGCTCCGGCACAAACGCGTGCCCTCGAACTTTTCCTGTTGCACTCACAACCTGCACTGCGTGAACATGAACGGAAAGATTCCGTAAGAATGCCTGCGACCACCAAATCCCGCTCGGGAAAGCAGCTTTCCGCTTCGGCCTTGAAACTGCGCCTGCTCAAGCGACTGCGCTGCACATTGAAGTACGAAAAAATCGCGTGGGCATCGGGAGCGAAATTAGTTGCGGGGGTTGACGAAGTCGGCCGCGGATCACTCTTTGGACCGGTTGTCGCGGCGGCTGTAGTACTGGATCCCTGTTATCGAATTCGTGGCCTGCGCGATTCCAAACTGCTGCTCGCTGATCGGCGCGAAGTCCTGGCCGAACGCATCCGCGAACATGCCTTGGCTTGGGCAATTGCGGCAGTTGACGCGGCTCGCATCGACCAAATCAATATCTACCACGCATCGCGCCTTGCAATGCACGAAGCAGTCGCGCAAATGACTCCAGCCGCAGATTATCTTTTGGTTGACGCTATGCGTCTGGATTGTGAAGTGCCACAGCAGCCCATCATCCACGGCGATGCGTTGTCAGCTTCCATTGCCGCCGCATCCATTCTGGCCAAAGTTCATCGCGATCACATGATCACTCAATGGGACCCGGTCTTCCCGGCCTACGGCCTGCGCTCGAACAAAGGCTACAGCACCCCCAGGCACCTCGCGGCCTTGCGTGAACATGGCCCCTCGCCGCTGCATCGTCAATCATTTGCGCCGGTTTGGAACGCGCCGGTCCCTCAAGAAATGCTGCAGCTAATCTTTCAGGGCCAAGAGCATCTAGTGCCCGGCCTCAATTTTCATCGCTGACACAATTTTCAGAATGCGCTCTTTAGTTGGCGCGGCGATATCGAGTGTTAGGATGTAGCCGTTCATGACCGAGGCGAATAAGCCTCTAAAATGGTATGTCTTTGGCCCGTCCGATTCCCGCAAAACCGTGCCGACGAATTCGACGCCAGAAATGAGGTATGGAAAGTCATCGTGAGTCTTCTTCGCGCCATCGCGTACCAGTTGAGCAGTCATGCCATCTAGGTACTGAGCCCGTGATTTAAGTTCCGGGTAGTTGGACAAGCGATCCGCAAAAACCGCAATCCTATACATCCCCTCAAGGCTTTTCGGGGCAGCTTCGGCATTTATTAGCCAAGCGCTTCGGCCCTCCTCGTCAGGCGGTGGTGAGGTAAATGTAGCCGCGGGAGCAGCAAATGACAGACCGA
>QHZX01000425.1:0-2925 GCA_003224835.1 Acidobacteriota bacterium
ATCAGGTTTCGCGCCAGAACAAAAGTGAGCGTTACGAACAGCAGAAACACTAAAGCCGATAATGCCGCGAGAAAGACGGTCTGCTGCGTGGTGCTGGGATTGATAAATGGCAGATCGAATGATGATTCCGAAAGCAGAATGGCGAACAGCAGAAAGCTTCCTGCCGCTAGCATTATGATCAGGCGCTTCCGTTTTTTTGGCGCAATGGGACTTCCCGTAACCATAAAATCACTCCCGCCGCTATGTGAGGGAAGGCGGCAGAGAAACACCATTATAGCCTCGGGTGCACGCGGAGACTCCCGGCAGATCCCCGTCTTTATTACGCTTTATTTGCTCTTTTAACAGCAAAGAAGATAGGAATGGCCGCGAGTTGCGCGGCCACTGATAACGCAAGCAGCTCGGCCAGCGAAACGTCGTACAGCCTTCCGATAATTACGCTGCCAATGAACCAGGACACCCCGAATACGCCGGTAAAAATTCCGTAAGCAGAAGGCCGACGTTGCTGCGGAACCATGGTGGCCACGGCTGCGGGAATGATGGATTCGTGCACTCCCATGCCCAAGCCCCAAAGCGCTACGCCAATAAGAGCGACCCAGAAGCCGCCGAGAAAAACCAGTGGCGCTGATGCCGCCGCGACCAGCGTGAGAGGAATCAGAATTCCTATTCCAGTGCGATCGAATAAGCGTCCGAAGATCAGCGATCCCAAGCCGCTCGCCGCCATCGCAATCGAGTAAAAGATTGGTATCCAAAGATTAGGAATGATGGAGGCCTTCTCAAAATGGAAGGCCATCAATGAAAAGTCAGCGAAGCCGGCTGCGACCAGCGCGGCGCCAGCCATATAGATCCAGAAAACCCGAGGTAATCCAGCCGTAGCAACGGTTTCGTGCTTGACTTCCAGGTCTTCGGGCTTGGGATACAGAACCCTTGCGACGATCAGGAAGCAAAGGGTCAGGATCGCGGGAACCAGCAGAACCTCGAATGCCCTACGGTAAGTGCCATGACGCGCGAGAATTATCGCGATTACTAGCGGCCCGATCAACGCTCCAGCCTGGTCCATGGCCTCATGCAGGCCAAACCCGAATCCCAGACCGATCTCCTTGCTTGCATGCGAAAGCATGACGTCCCGCGGAGGATTTCGAATCGCCTTGCCAACGCGCTCTAGAACGATCAACATACCGGCGACCTGCCAATTGGGTGCCCAAGCCAGTAGCGGCACGGCGGCCATCTGCACCACATAGCCGAATATGGTGATTGGCCAGAATTGACCGGTCCGTTCGCTGAGAGGCCCGGACACGAGCCGCAGGCCATAGCCCAGCAATTCGCCGAGTCCGGCGATGATTCCTACCAGCGTGGCGCTTGCGCCCAGGACAGCGAGATATGGCCCGGTGACGCTACGCGCTCCTTCGTAGACGAAGTCCGCGAAGAAGCTAATCACCCCAATTAGAAGAACAAATTTAAGTGCCAGGTTTTTCATGGTGCGAAGCTACAAACAATCTAACCTGTTTACGCCAGCCTCGCGCAGAGAGATTGAGGTACTGCGGGAGACTCTTACTGCCATTACTGATGGCGGAGAGACAAACCGATCTTGCAGCGCAATTGCGACGAAGACAGCCAATTAGGCGCGGGCAGTTCTTCAAGCAGCAAAGTACAGCGAGTCGGCAAAGCTTGCGCGCGTGACGCTCTGGCTGCTGCGCTGCACGAAGCCTGTGCGCAGGCGGGAGTTTCTCCGCGCCAAATCGTTCGCACGTGCGCGGGTATCACCGGAAGCGCGAGATCCGAAATTGCGGAAGTGATGCGGGATTTGGTCATCAGCATTGTCGGCGGACAAGTGGAGATCGTCGGTGATGTTGACATCGCGTTCGAAGATAGCTTCGGTACTGAGCCTGGAGTAATTGTGATTGCAGGGACAGGTTCGATCGCCTACGGGCGGAATGCAAAGGGAGAAACTGCCCGCGTCGGCGGGTGGGGATATCCTGTGTCGGATGAAGGCTCCGGTCAATGGATTGGAGCAGAGGCAGTGCGTGCAACTTTGCGTTCGCAGGATGCGGGACAGACTACGGAATTATTGCAGGAGCTAATAGAAAAAATCGGAGCTACAGATTTCCAGAACTTTATTGTCCGATTGAATGCGAATCCGGCTGTGGATTTCGCCACGTTATTCCCGGTCGTGTTGTCCGCATCGGAGAAGGGAAATGCTGTCGCCACCGAAATTCTGAGACGGGCAGGAGGAGAATTGGCCGGCATGGCCGGAATTGTAATCGAGCGTCTATTCAAGAAGCAGCCGGTGTCAGTTGCGACACACGGCGGCGTCATAGCCAGCAGCGCAGTCGTGAGGGGCTCTTTTGGGAAGGAAATAACAGGGCGATGCCCGCAGTCGGCACTGCTCGATCGTGAAGTCGATCCAGCAAGGGGTGCGCTGGAACGCGCAAGAAGAGAGTTCAAGGCCACAAGCGCGTGAATCGCAACTTACCATGAACATGGAATTCCCTCCGGCCGAGAATCCCGAATCTGAGGGTCAGAACTCTGAATCTGCTCCGAGGTCCAAAAGTACTTCTGCCTTCAACGAAGATGCTGCTCTCGCGCTCCTGAAAAGCCCTCACGTAACCGCAGAAGCATTAGCGCAGCTTGCCAAGAATCCCGGTACTTCGAAGAGTCACAAGGTGATGGTCGCACTCGCCTCGCATCCCCGAACTCCGCGGCATGTCTCGATTCCGCTGTTGCGAAGCATGTTCACGTTCGATCTCATGCAGATGGCCTTGGCGACAGCGGTTTCTCCCGACGTCAAGCGAGCGGCCGAAGAGCAAATTCTAATGAGGCTAGAATCGATTCCGGTCGGCCAGAAGATTACGCTGGCGCGACGCGCCTCGGGCCGGGTTGCGGCGGGTCTACTGCAAACGTCAGATCGGCGAGTAATCGCTCCCGCTC
>QHZX01000425.1:2943-6795 GCA_003224835.1 Acidobacteriota bacterium
TGCGTGGTCACTGCGGCGCGAGGTCCAAATTGCACTGCTGCGAAGTGAGAATACACCGATGGAGCGCGCACAGGAATTGGCGAAGAATTTCTCGCGGAATTTTCTTATCGAGATTTTGCCGGACGCGAGAAGATCAGCGCTGGTCTCAAATCCAGAAGAAACAGATTCCAAGTGACCGATACTTCGATTCCGTTCCGAAGAATCCTTCAGACCTCAATCTGCGGAGATCTGATTCACTGAAGCGGTGGTGGTTCGGGTTCCGCAGAGCCATCGGCACGCGCATCTGATCCGCCATAGTTGATGTTGCCCTTTGAATCGTGCAGCACCGCATTTCCGCGTCCCATCGAAGTGGAGTATTCATTCTGGACATGAAGTTTGTGCCCCATGGCACCTAGCTTCTCCAGAACCTCCGGCTTCACGCGAGATTCGATCGTGATGTTGCACCCCGGTTCAGGATGAACCGTAAAACGCGCGTTCTCAAGCGCCTGCTGGACATTCATTCCGTAATCGGCGATGTTGGACACAAATTGCGCGTGTGCAAGCGGCTGGTTTGCGCCTCCCATAATGCCGAAGCCGATGTGCTGGTCTCCGCGTTCCATGAAGGCGGGAATGATCGTATGAAATGGGCGCTTGCGTGGCGCGAGCACGTTCGGCGACTTGGGGTCTAGTGAAAACAAAGCGCCGCGGTCCTGCAATACGAATCCCATTCCGCGCACCGTAATGCCCGAGCCGAAGCCTTCGTAATTGCTCTGGATGAGCGAAACAATATTGCCGTCACGATCAACTGCTGTGAGATAAGTCGTGTCGCTGGATGGCGCACCGTATGCGACATCGCAAGTTGCGCGATTCGGATCAATCAGTTTCGCGCGTTGTTTTGCATACTCTTTCGAGAGCAAACCTTTGACGGGAACCTTCGCGAAGCGCGGGTCGGCATTGTAGCGTTCAAGATCGGCATAGGCGAGCTTCATGGCTTCGATCTTCTTGTGCAGTTCTGAAGCAATGAGCGGGCCATCGCGAGAAGGCGGAGCGGTTTCCATGATGTTGAGCATTTCGAGGGCTGCCATGCCCTGACCATTGGGCGGCAACTCGTAAACCGTCCAGTCGCGATACGTGGTTGAGACTGGCTCAACCCACTCGGGCTTGAACTCTGCCAGATCCGCGGCGGCCATTGTTCCGCCCAGTTTCTGCGATGTCCTCAATGCTTTCGCGAGATCAGGATTGCGAAAAATTTCTCCGATTGACGGTGTGCGTCCGTTGGGCAAGTAAACCCGCTGGCCGTCCGGATCATTGGCGAAGACGTCGGGAGCATCGCTCCAGAACCCGTGAATTAGTTCCGGCACAGGATAGCCCTTGTCGGCATAAAAAATCGCCGATCCAAATAGTTCTTTCCACGGTAGCTTGCCAAATCGTCCATGCAGCGCGTTCCATCCTGCGACGGCACCCGGCACGGTTACGGAGTCAATCGTCCTGAGCGGCATTTTTTCGGCGCCTTTGGCCTTCATATGCTCAAGGGTGAGTCCCAGAGGCGCCCAGCCGCTCGAGTTCAGTCCGTAGAGTTTGCCGGATTTCGCATCCCAATAAATCGCAAATAGATCACCGCCGATTCCGTTCATCATCGGCTCGGTCACGCCGAGAACTGCATTGGCCGCAATCGCCGCGTCTACCGCTGAGCCGCCCTTGCGGAGTATTTCCGCTCCCGCCTGCGACGCCTGCACATGGGTTGTGGCCACGATCCCGTAACGGCTGATCACCATGGAGCGGGCCGTGTGGCGATCCTGCGACACGGCCGCCGGTACGAAATAAAGTAACGTTAACAGCAGAAGCAAGAATCGCATGCTTTGCACCCCACGAGCCAGGATGGAGAAACGGAATTCTGATAGGTATACGAAAGTAAGTCAACCACTAACCACAGAGCTTTTACTAGTGAGTGCTCAATTACTTTTGAAAATGCTGCATTATTGCTTCAGCCTGGTTTCTGGTGACCACGGCCGATAATGCAGCCACATCCGCCTGCTTCACCGCCTGCAAGCTACCGAAGTGCTGTAGCAATCTGCGCGTAGTGCGTTCGCCCACGCCAGGAATTTCGCGCAGTTCGGTGGTACGGTCGCGCATCTGGCGGCGCTTACGGTGGAAGGTCACGGCAAAGCGGTGGGCTTCATCCCGGATGAGTTGCACGAGATGCAGCACTGGATTGTGGTGATCGAGCGCAATCGGTTCATTTTCCTGACCGCAAACGTAAATGATCTCCTCGCGCTTGGCGATAGACGCGAGCGGCTGGTTGATGACCTGCAACGAACTCAAAGCCTCTGCTGCGGCATGCAACTGGCCTAGGCCACCGTCGATTAGAATCAGGCTCGGCATTTCTTTTTTGTCTTCCTGAATGCGTTTGTAACGACGCGTGACCACCTCGCGCATGGATGCGAAATCGTCTACACCGTCGACCGTGCGGATGATGAATTTGCGGTAATCGGATTTCTTCATTCGGCCGTCTTCCCAGACAACCATCGACGCCACGGTTTCCGCGCCCTGAATGTGCGAGATATCGAAGCACTCAATCCTGCGCGGCACTTCCGGTAGTGCAAGCGCGTCCTGCAGCGCCTCTTGAATCGCCCGTGCATTGGGCTTCATCACGCGGAAACGCTGGTCGTACAGTTGCTTGGCATTGTTAGCTGCGAGGTCGATGAGAGAACGTTTATCTCCGCGCGACGGCACAACGATGTGCACTCGGGTGGCGCGGCCGCCCTCGCCAGCCAGTTGCTCGGAGAGCACTTCCTCGAGTGCTTCCCGGTCCTCGAAATCAACCGGCACATAAACGTTCCGAGGGACATACGGCTGTCCAATATAGAGCTGAGTTAGGAAGGAGGAGAAGAATTCGGCAGGGTTAAAAAGTGACCGTGTGGGGGCGGGCGCTCCCGCCCGGCCGGTCGAGCGCAGCTCGACATCCAAGTGTTCGATGGTATCCTCATTCGCACGGCCGGGGACGCCCGTCTCCCCGAAATCATTTACTGGTTCAAACTCCGGCAGATCTTCCCAGAAAAATTCCCGACGATCGAGCACACGTCCGCCGCGCATGTGGAACAAGTTCACAGCGAGCATGCCATTTTCGAAGTGGTATCCGAAAACGTCGGCGTCATCGCCTTCGACGGCAGCGATGCGCTGTTTCTCCTGCAACTGCTCAACGGTTGAGATCAGGTCGCGATATTTGGCTGCACGTTCAAACTCCTGAGCTTCGGCAGCCCGCTGCATGCGCTTACCCAGAGATTTCGCTAACTCCGCCTGCCGTCCATCGAGAAACAACTTCACGTCGCGGACCGCCTCCTGATAGATCTCCGGCGTAGTCAGGCCCTCGACGCAGGGACCCAGGCAGCGCCCAATGTAGAACTGCAAACACGGGCGCGGGTGAGAGCGGTTCAGGTCGACGTAGCAGGAAGGAACCAGGAAATTCCGGTGGATCAGGTCCACGATTCTGTAGGCCAAATTGGCAGGGAAAAAGGGTCCGTAATAGGCGCTGCCGTCCTTCTTCAAACGTCGCGTGACATATACCCGTGGAGAGCCTTCGCCTAAAGTCAGCTTCACATAGGGGTAAGTTTTGTCGTCGCGAAGCAGGATATTAAACCGCGGCTTCCTCTGCTTGATAAGGTGGTTCTCGAGCGCCAGCGCCTCTTTGTTGTTGGCGACGACGATGTAGTCCACGTCCACCGCTTCGCGCAGCAGCGTCCCCGTCTTCGCATCGCCAACCCGGCTTTCATGAAAATAGGAACTCACCCGGTGCCGCAGGCTTTTGGCCTTGCCAACGTAAATCACGTCTCCCTCGGCGTTCTTGTAGAGGTACACGCCGGGCGAGGCGGGAAT
>QHZX01000425.1:6946-9020 GCA_003224835.1 Acidobacteriota bacterium
ACATGCCTGAAAATGGAAAGCTGCGGAATTCCGCTAACTGTATAAAATTTCCTCTATTTCCAGCTTCTACATACAACGGCAGCTATACTGAAGTAGCATCTAAGCCTTGTATGATGAGTGGCTTATCGAGTGTCATGGCAGGGTTTAGGGTTGGCATCCCTCGTGCTCAGATGGAGTCTGGCTGAACAAGCCACCTGTTGTAACCGGGTTCTAGATTTTTGACCTGAAACGCCCCGGCGGGTCAGGTTCCCAGGCACAGAATTCAAAAGCACTGTTGCCCAGGTTTTGAAAGCAAGATAAGAGAGGAAGGAGTCCTCCACACATGAATCGCACTTCGTTAGCTTTAGCACTGGCGTTGAGCATGGCGGCGACGGTCGGCTGCGCCGGCAAGAAATACGTGAAAGAACAGACCACGCCAATCATTAACAAAACCAACGAACTTGATGATTTGACTGCCCAGAACACTAAGGCGATCAAAGACGTTGATGCCCGCGCTCAGGCCGGCATTCAGGACGTCAACACTCGCGCTGCTGCTGCCGATCAGAAGGCACAGACAGCCGGACAGCAGGCCTCGCAAGCCCAGCAACTGGCGGACAACGCTGTTCATCGGGTCGGCGTGCTGACGGAAGCCGTGACCAATCTGGACAATTACAAGATCGTCAGCGAGACCTCGGTCCATTTCGGCTTCGACAGGGATTTCTTGACAAAACAGGCTAAGGACGAGCTCGACAAGATGGCAGCCGTCGTTCCGAACACCAAGGGATACATCATCACGGTCGAAGGCGGTACGGATTCGGTCGGCCCCTCGGATTATAACTACAGCCTTAGCGAGCGCCGCGCTGATTCCGTGATTCAGTATCTCAGTTCGAAATACAACATTCCTGCCCACAAGATCTACTTGATTGGACTGGGCAAGGACAAGCCGGTTGAGCCTAACAAGACCCGCGAAGGCCGTGCCGCGAACCGCCGCGTCGATGTTCGTCTAATGACGAACTCAAGCGCTGCAGCCGCGCAGCCAGCGAATCCGAACGGGCCTTCGGCGCAATAGTTTTTCCCTCCTCCCCGGAGGACTTCGCCAACAGCCGCCCCGTAACTGGGGCGGCTTTTTTTTATTGGCGCTAAACCCGAATGTGCACCATCGCGCTCCTCACCCCGTGCTGCTCCGCCTGTCGACGTTTCGCCCCTGCACCGAATAAGCAAAATAGTGCGAGATCATGGCATGCACCCAGGCATATAATTGGCCCGCTAAGGCTTGGGATTCCACCAATATCCTTGGCAGAGGAGGCGAGCTATGAAACTAGTGCGTCTCGGTTTGTTAACCCTGTGTGTAAGCTTACTGGTCGCATCTACCACGACCCAACCGCCCGCGCGGATGACCGCGGACTACGTGGAAGCGTGCAGTTGTCATCTGTTCTGCCCGTGCTACTTCAACAAACACGCGGAGCATCCTTATTGCGAATTCAATATGGCTGTCAATGTTCGTAAAGGAGACTCTGCGGGAACAGATCTCGCCGGCGCAAAATACTGGCTCACCGGCGATCTCGGTGATAATTGGGGGACAGAAAAGAAAGGCAAGTGGGTCGTCGTCTCATTCGATCCGGCAACCACCAAGGCGCAACGGGATGCCTTGGCGCCAATAATTTTGAAAACCTATGGTCTCGAATGGGGTGACATGAAGGTGCAGGAAGCCCCGATTGAGATTACCTCGATGGGCGATATTGCCGAAGCCAAACTGGGCGGCGGTCAAATGGCCCATATGAAATTGCAACGTGAACCGGGAGCCAATGGCAAAGGTGTGGTGCTTAAAAACGTCAATTATTTCGGCGCCCACAGCAACGAGGGATTTCAGCTGTACAAATCTCTTGACCACAGCGCCAATGTAGCCGGTCATAAATTCTCGTATTCGGATCGAAATGCATTTCTCATCACGATCGATACGGGAGGAGGCACGCCGCCGGCGATGCCCGCCAGCAAGCAGTAGATTTGGGCTCCGAACCCAGGGACGAGGCAAAGGCCTCGTTCCTTTTTTATTTGCAACTGCCACATCTCCAATACCAGTGCGGATGCACGCCGG
>QHZX01000426.1 GCA_003224835.1 Acidobacteriota bacterium
ATTGCACTCATTGACCCTGCATATGGACCTCAAAGTGCTATAGCGATTTATCGCAATTGACCAGCGACTGCATAAGTTTCCAAATTGCCGCCATCGAACTAAGAACCCCGGCACAGGACGATCGCGGTCGCATCGTCGTTGAGCGTGCCGCCACTCGCGAACTCTTGCACGTCCGCCAATAGAGACTGGGCTGATGCGCCTGATTTCTGCAAGGACTTTACAAGACGTGAGGTTCCGTATTCCTCGCCTTTTTTGTTCGTCGCTTCCGCCGCACCGTCGGTATAGATCAGCAGGCGGTCACCGGGCTCTAAGGTCAACTCAATCTCGGAATATTCGGATTTCATCAGGCCCAAAGGAAAGCCTTTCTCCGTTTTCAACTCGGTAATTTCAGTCTGTTCCCGCAAAAATATAGGATAGGGATGGCCGCCGTTGGCGATCCTCAGAGTCGCCGTTCTAGTATTCAGAATCAAGTAGACCATGGTGGCGAACCGACCCGCAGGAAGGTCCTTCAGCAGTGCCTTGCTCAAGCGCTCAAAAACATCGGAGGGGGAAGCCAGTCCCTCCGCCGCCGTGCGAAACAAGCTGCGCGTCGCCGACATGAGTAATGCTGCTGCTATCCCTTTCCCGCAAACGTCGCCTAGCGCAATTCCCCAAATGCCATGTCCGAAATCTAGGTAGTCATACCAGTCGCCTCCAACGGCGCTCAATTGGAGACACAGACCGTCAACCGCATAGCCGGAAATTACGGGGTCTTCTTCCGGCAAGAGTGCTCGCTGGATGCGCCTAGCTTCCGCCTGCTCGCGTAGAGCCTTTTCTTTCTCCAATCGCTCCTGCCGGAAGAGGCGAGCATTCTCAATGGCGATAGCGGTATTATCCGCCAATGCGCACAACAATTCGATTTGCTCGGGAGAGAATGCGTCCCGGGAGGAGCTTTGTGCGTTGAATATGCCGATCAGTTTTCCACGGCTGATGAGTGGGATGTCCACTTCCGAAAGCGTTGTGGACTCGCTCACCACATAATAAGGGTCCTTCCGGACGTCAGGTGCATAGCGCATCTTTGCGGTCGCCGACACATGTCCCACGATGCCTGCTCCGCCGATTTTAAAGCGATAGCCCTTCAGATGAACGTTGCTGAAGCCGCGAAGAGCAATCAACTCCAACTCGTTGGTAGTGTCATCCTTCAGCAGCACTGCTGTCCGGTTACACCCAAAAGCCTCAGCAACGGCACCTACAATCTCGTCCAGCAATTGCTCCAAATCGAGTATGCAGTTCACCTTCTTCGCCGTTTCCTGCAATAGCAGGAGTTGGCGCACTCGGCGTTCCAGAATCTGATCTGTCGTCGTCTCGGCGCACATGACTAGGATGGTAGCTCAATTCTCGCCGCGACTGTCACCAGTGCTAGTTCTCTCAGTGATTCGATTCTTGGCTCTGCGTGATAGACCCTCTTTTTACCCGGTTTTCGGGCCTTAATTGACTCAAGTTTGACCCAAGTTTTTATCTTGATGTTTCGGGTTATTTATCGGCCCCAGATTACGATTTTCGACGAATGAGAGAATGGGCGACTCGTCAATTTGCTTCTGGTACTTGAATCCCGAAGGTACTCTCCTTAATCAAAGTTTATGACTTGTGCTTGACATCGCGATTCGCCGAGGAACAACTATGCAACGCTGCATACAAGACAAGACCGACGTACCAGACGATGAACGTCTGCATGAATTGCTCGTGGATATTACCGAAGCCTGCCAAATCGCACGGCGGGCGCCGAGCAAAGGTTGCGTTTACGTGATGGCTGTACCAAACATTGAGGCGGTGAGAATTGGTCGTACAGTTGATCTCCCCCCAACGGCTGCGATGGTTTGAATACAAGAATTTCCCGGTAGAGGTCATACTCCTTGGCAAAGGCAACGCGTTCGACCCTGAAGCCAAGAAGGCAGAGGCAGCCGTTTTTCACTTGCTCGATGACATTCACTTAAGGGAGCGAAATCCTCAGTTGTACGTCGACCTGGTGCGGCTGCGTTCGCCTGAGCGCTTAGGCCCCGGCTACGACTGGTATCTGCCGGACAGACGGAGAATTCTGGAGGCTTTTTGGAAATTGTGTCGCGGATCCACTCCAAGATTTGTAGGAGTTCAGAAGCAACCAGCTTTCGAGCGTTTTACGAAGCTTTATCCAGCTTATGCCACGCCGGACCAGATATTTAACGTGGTGAACGACGCGTAGTCGGGCAGTCTCTCGCCAACATATAGAAAGCCCTTCGATCTG
>QHZX01000427.1:0-2670 GCA_003224835.1 Acidobacteriota bacterium
ACGGCGCTGAAAAAAGAAAATGCCGAGCGAGAAAGGTCATATCACGCGGATCTCCAAAGGCTGCAGGTGGAACAAGCCGACCGGGAGAGGTCGTATCGCGCGGATCTACAAAGGTTGCAGATAGAACTCCAAACGCTACAGGCGCACATCACGAAGCTAACAAACAGATTGCGCGAGCAGCTATGGAACACAAGAAAACTATTAAATCTGCTCGATGAGGTAGAGAGCGCCGCTGCGCGTCTTCGATCGTCGCGACGCTGGAAGCTGGCAAATCCAGTAACTGCGATCAAAGCTAAATTATTTCCGAATAAGGTATCCCTCGGATACGGTCATCTCGAAAGGGTAGTCGCCTCGTATTTGCAGTGGAGAGCATCGCGCGCGGAAATCGCGAAGATCGATGATCAGATCGAGATGCTCGCATTTCCAACCACGCCGAGATCCCCTGAGACCGGTCCCACAAATCCAACCCCGGTGAGAGATTAAGCGTTTCCGGAAATCAAAGTGACTCATCACTCCAAATCATCCTCGTACTCATACCACAGCGGCCGTTGGCTTATAGACAGAGCCAGCTATACGCTCTTTATCTTATACATCGAAATGATCGGAGCCAAGTAATGCGCGAGGAACTCTACGCTGAAATCTTCGCGATGGAGCAAGAGCACTGGTGGTTTGCGGCGAGGCATCGAATCGTTCTTCATTTGCTTCACCAGTACCTACCGCCTGAGAACGCGAACCGGCAAAAGGTTGCTGACTTAGGTTGTGGCTGCGGAATGATGCTTTTGCGGCTGGCGGAAAACTACGATCCAATCGGCCTAGATGGTTCTCGCCACGCGATAGAATTCGCGCTTCATCGCGGAGTAAAGGCGAAACTAGGAACTCTTCCTCAGGATGTGCCGCTATCTCGAGAGAGTTACGATGCGGTATTACTCCTTGACGTCCTGGAGCATTTAAAACATGACCGGGCTTCAGTCGAGGTGGCCGCAGGCCTGTTAAAACCAGGCGGCATCTTAATCTGTACTGTGCCTGCCCATAAATGGCTATGGACCAAGCGAGACGAGCATCATCATCATTTTCGCCGCTATTCAAGGAGACAGTTTCGAGCCCTGTTTGACCAGCCCTTTCTTAAGCTCGAATTATTGAGCCATCTCAACGCCATTCTCTTTACGCCCGCAGCAGCCTGGCGGCTATTCGCAAGGGTCTTTGAGACAGACAGTGTTACAGATCTAAAATTGCCCCCCTTCAATTCTGTCCTTCGATCGATTTTTGCCTTCGAGCGGTTGATGCTTGGGAAAGTGCCGATGCCGATTGGCCTGAGTTTTATCGCTGTCGCTCGAAAAAAGTAAAAATTTCCTGGCGGAGCGCATAAATTAGCTAGTTTTCGACGGTGCCGGAATCACCTCTCGAATGGGAAAACCTGGCCGCGTAATGTCCTCAGGTCAGTTAATCTCAGACGCCAGGTCAGCCATCACTCCCCATAGTTAGATGAATGATTCACACTTTCCTTTGGCTGGCTCGGTGGCACGAGGTGAGTTGAAACGTTGGCAGGAGAATCTCCTGGTTTTGCTGCTCTATACGGTTCTGACAGCGGCCCTGACGTGTCCAGCTCTCCTCTTTCTCCGCACAAAGGTGCCGGGAGGACCAGAAGATAATTTCCACTTCCTGTCGGAGCTATGGTACGTCGCGCACGCTCTCTTCGATCTTCAAAAGTCGCCATTCTTTGATCCAGATGTCTTCGTTCCATTCGGGTTCAGCCTGCTCAGGAATCAAGACCTCTCCCCCGGAACCGTGCTCTTGTTCTCACCTCTAACACACTTCTGCGGAGAGATTTTTACCTACAATTTCCTGGTTTTGGCATCCTTTCCTTTGACGGCATTTGGAGCCTACCTCCTAGCGCGAGAATTATGGTCGAACCGCGCTGCGGCGCTTCTTGCAGGAATCATTATCGGATTTTGCCCTTACCGGTTTGCGCACAGCGCTGGTCATCTATCGATCGTCTCAACCGAGTGGATACCTTTTTTCTTTCTTTACCTTGAACGATTAATCTCCCAGCCCCGGATGAAGAGCGCAGTTCTCGCCGGCGTATTCTTCGGTTTGTCAGCCTGGGCGACCTGGTACTACTTCTTGATGGTTTCTATTGCGGCAGCGTTTTACGTTGCGTTTCGAATCCACTGGGGAGCGCAGGGCAAAGAACTTCGCCATCTCCTAAAGCTAAGCCTCATTTCGGCCGGCATTGCCCTGACTTTCGTGCTGCCGTTCTTGATCCCCTATTATATTGCGACGCATGGAGCGGTTGTCGATTACCGCGGTGCCGGTGAGTCGCAGGCTTTCGCCGCGGCATTAGCTGATTACGTCATTCCACCCACCACGCATTTGCTATGGGGACATCAGGTTGGCGAGCTCTGGCGCAACGGCGCAAACGGGCTTTGGCAGTCAGAATGGCAACTCTATCTCGGCACGGGCGCGTTGTTCCTGGCCATGGCAGGCGTTTTCCATCGCCGGCGCAGGCTGGTAGTCGCGCTCATCGCGATGGCGCTGGGCTGTCTTCTTTTTTCCTTCGGCCCCGGAATTTACTTTACTCACCCACCTCCTCTGAGCAGCTCGACGAATGATGTCGCTTTGTCCCCGATTCTTGCGCCAGGCAGACTGCTGCGCCAGCTTCCGGGCTTTAAT
>QHZX01000427.1:2689-9079 GCA_003224835.1 Acidobacteriota bacterium
CCGCCGGCCTGGTTTGTCTTCTCGGTTGGATCAAGGGGCGATTTCATACGCGCGCTGCGGCACAGGTCGGAATGGTCGCGATCATCTGCGGACTTGCCGTCTTGGACGTTTTTCCAAGGCCGATGGACATGAGCCCAGTTAAACCACGCCCGGTTGATCAGTGGCTTTCCAAACAACTCGGCGAATTCGCGTTTATGGAATACCCGATACCGCAGCATGCCTATGGCGGACCGGCGATTTACTCCACAAGATTATCCGGGAAGCGAATCATCATGGGCAATGCCCAAAATCCGCCAAACCTGGCATTTTGGGGCGATCTCAGCGCCTTTCCATCTCCCTTCACACTTGACCTACTTTATGGGTGGGGCGCCAAGTATGTTCTTGTGGATGAAAATCTTTATCGGGCTGGAGTATCATTTTGGAACATCTATCAAACGTGGAGCTCATTGGAATCGGCAATTGAAGCGAGCCCGCGACTAAAAGAACTTACTGTCTTGGATGGCGTTCACGTGTACGAAATTAGCAGTGGAACTCGGCCGGCTGACAGAAGAGAACTATTGGCTAATGGAAACTTCGAAGGGAGCGACACAAGTTCAATTCCTGGATGGGAAGTTGTCGGCAGACCGTTAATCGACCGAACGGGAAGGCAATCTTATAGCGGCAAAACCGCTTGTGCTGTGACGCCAAAGAATTTTCTCATATCCGAACCCGCCGGGGTCGAAGCTGGTCGATGCTATCGGGTGAGTGCTCGCCAAAGGGCGAAGTCCTCCAAACTGGGAACGTTGCACCTCCAACTAAACTGGAAGGCCGAAGACAAGCGCGATCTGTCACCTTCGACCGTTGCCTTCGCGGACACCCCTTCCGCACCGCAATGGCAGGAGTCCAGCATGGTGATTCGAGCGCCTTCCGGGAGCAAATATGTAACTGTGTGTGCAGTAGCGGCCAGCGGAAGAGTATGGGTTGATAATTGTTCTCTCAAGGAATTGACTGACGATTGCGAACCGGTGCTCTTCGTTACTCCTAACCCTGTATCTATACCCGTCGGGCAATCTGGCCGGGCTGCAATCTCATGGGATACCTATCGTAGCTCGGAGGGCCGAGTAACGCTAGCAGTCGATGGCGGCGCTGAGGCGGCTTTCGCCGGTGGACGATCTGGTCTCCAGATGCTGGATGGAATCAAACCGGGGACGCACTATCAATTTCGGCTCTACATCGGCTCGGAAACGACAGCGACGACGACGATCGAGGCGAGCGCAGTAGAAAGAACTGCTACAATCGTCGCCGAGCCAAATCCAGTTGCAGGCGGTCCCGCTTTGGGGCGAACGAGGATTTCCTGGACCACACTAGGAAGTGCCATTGGCGAGGTCTTCGTCTCACGTGATGACGGACCCGAGCATCTTTTGGCTCGCGGATCCGTCGGATCAACTGAGGTAAACTGGATTGCGGCCGGAAGCCACTACGAATTCCGGCTCTACACGAAAAATGGCACGCGGCATCTTCTGGCCAAGGTTGTCGTTACTCGACGATAAATTGATTCGTGAGCCGTTCGCCATCGGTGAGTTGATTGACAGAACCGGTCTAGGCTCTACGATTGGCCGAGAGTGCAGCGAATGTTAAGTCTAACGCTTTCCTGTAGCTTTTCGATTTGTTGTTTTTGGCTAGGCGCATGTAGTGAGGGGAGGCACCACTCGTCCCCCGACAGAACCGACGTCAAACCGCTCTTGACCGCGGAACCCAATCCCGCTCCTGCCGGCGATCCAGATCAACCACTCGCAACAACCGTGATTACTTGGAACACAGGAAACGAAGCGACAGGCGATCTCTACGTCAAGGTGAATCGATCCCCCGAATTCCGCCTCGCGCGCGCTCGCTCCGGGACCTTAAAAATTGACTGGATCCAATTCGATTCAACCTACCAGTTTCGCCTGTACACGAAGAAACATTCAAAACTTCTCGCGAAAGTGGATGTGACCCGAGACAACTGATGCCATTCTGTGAACCTGAACGATTAAGCCACAGAACGCTTATGACCCGCCGATCGACCTGACTGTCAATCAAGATACTAATGGAAGGCAGTGTTCAGCCGTCTGAAGGAAACAGGACGGTTTTATCAGACGAACAGAAGAAGAGAAGCGAAGCTCGCCTCTGGCGTTGGATTGTTTACATGTGGTGGGGGCATTTCATGCTCTTCCCAGTCTTCGACGTTTACGAAATCTGCAAAGTTTGGTCGGCGGACAGTTTTGGCCATGTGCCCTGGTTTCCCGATTGTTGCTTTGGCTATGGCTATCCTTTTCTGACTTTCTACGCTCCGCTCGGTTTTTACGTCGCTGCGATTTTTCACTTCATCTTTGCTTTGGATTACGGGCCAGCAACGAAACTGAGCTTCTATACTTCCATCTACCTTAGCGGCCTGCTGATATATGCCTTCGTTTATACCATCGGGTCGAGAGAGCGTTGGCCTCGCCTAGCTTGGTGGGCATTAGCCGCCGCGAGCGTTTATGCTCTCACTCGGTACCATTTGACTGACGTTTTTGTGCGGGATGTCATGGGCGAATCATGGGCTTGGGCGACTCTGCCGGGCGTCTACTGGGGGATGGAAGTTGCCCGACGCCGGCCCTGGCTGGGAATTCTGCTAGTCAGCGCGATGTATGCAGGTCTTCTTCTCAGCCACAATATCACCGCGTTGTGGGGCAGCCTTTTCATCGCGATCTATCCGCTGCTGACCGCCCGGGATTTAAGATGGCCGTGTATCGTCGCGAGCGGCGGACTTTTGGGCGTTACGATGAGTGCATTTTTCTGGTATCCCGCGTTAAAGCTGGGAAAACTAACTCAAAAGGCAGGCGATTTGGTCGCAATGTGGGGAACGCCGCATCTGCTTCACGAGAATGCAGTCTTCTGGCGGCAACATTTCCTAGAAGCGCTCGGCTACGGCGGAAGCATTCCCGGCCCAGACGACACGCTTGGGATCAATCTCGGCTTCGCGGTGCTCATTTGCGTGATACTCTCGGCCATTGCCCTATTCCAACGAGGGTTGAAAACCAGTCAACGATACCGCATTGCCTTGTTTCTCCTTCTCACTTTCCTCGTTCTTTTCATTATGTCGCCACAAATGCCATGGAAGAAGATGCCCGCAATTTTCCTCTATCTCCAATTCCCGTGGCGGCTCCTAATCTTCACGGCTTTCTTTGCAGCAAGCGCTGCTGCAATGGCATCTCCAGTGGTTGATCGGTGGATTCATCCCGCAATTCTCACCGGTCTGGCCGTTGTCTTCGCCATCCCAACTTTGCCTATGATCTTGATGCCATCCGTCATCAAGAAGATGTCCCCGGAGCAACTGGTTAAATGGAATCGCCGTTATGAGCGAAAAGGGCTTTATGCCGGAAGTGCCATCCAGGAATTCCTTCCTAAATGGGTTCGGGGCGATTATCTGAATCCGCGGTTTCTGGAGGAGCACCCAATCCCGCCGAATCGACTGACCGTGACATCTGGCGATTCCGTCTCCAACACCTATACCCATCGAGGAACGATTTACGAATACAGTTACAACGCCTCGGTCGATTCAGAAGCGGGCATTGCTCTCTTCTATTGGCCTGGATGGGAGCTGCGTATTGACGGTAAGCTCCAACCGAACAGTGTCAGACTCGGGCCCGATGGATTGATATCCCTAAATTTCCCCGCCGGATCGCACCATGCAGAACTACGATATGATCTTTCCCCGGAAGGTCGGATAGCGCGCATTTTTAGCAGTTCTGCTGCGGTCATCTGGATACTAATTCTGGCCGTTGGATGGTTTGAAAACGAAAAATTCGGAAGGAAGGAGTAACCCAAAGAAGACTGCGCTCCAGCGGAGCGGCACCATTGCCGTGCGTTCCTTTTCCCATACAAAGTGATTCAACCGGCGCAAAAACAGGGAGCGCTTGGCAGCCTCGCAAAAGTTCTTTTTTCCGTAAAAAAACGGATTTTGCTTGATTGGCGTTTTCGCTGCCTCTTAATCTGCCGCTCACTACATCGAATAAATATGTCAATTCCCTACCTGCGAAATCACATCGTGGCGCCGTTTATCCGCCTCGCGCCTGTTGCTCTTTCAACTTGCGCACTACTACTCGCGCCGATACGGACGATTTTCGGCACGACATTACCTGATGGATTTGGGGAAATACAGTACGCCCATAATTTGCTTAGTCCCACTGCCATGGCGTTCGCACCCGATCCCTGTCCCGGATCAGGCCCGGTGGTGCATCGGCTGTTCGTCTGTGAACAAGGAGGACGCGTGCGCGTATTTCGTAATGGCGTTTTGCAGCCGAATGCCTTTCTGAACGTCATCGCTGACACGCGTACCGAACGCGGGCTCGACGGTATCTGTTTCGATCCGAACTTTGCGA
The DNA here is from genome assembly GCA_003224835.1 of Acidobacteriota bacterium. Taxonomy (GTDB): domain Bacteria; phylum Acidobacteriota; class Terriglobia; order Terriglobales; family Acidobacteriaceae; genus Gp1-AA145. Next base: position 7,072 of record QHZX01000427.1, read on the forward strand.
CTAATCATTACGTTTATGTTTGCTACACGGTTAAGCAAGCGGACCCGACCTTACCAACTCACAACCGGGTCAGCCGCTTTACCGCCAACCCTGCAAATCCGGATGTAGCTTTAGCGGGAAGCGAGAAGCGCATACTGGATCTGGTCAATGTTGACAACTTCATCCATAACGGGAGTGCGCTGCATTTCGGGCCGGACGGTAAACTTTATGTTTCGGTGGGCGAGAATGGTCACACGCTGCAAGCCCAGTCACTGAACACGGTGTTGGGAAAACTCTTGCGAATCAATCCCGTGCCGGAAAACGCCGACGGAACGATTCCGGAAGCAACCTTTCCGGCAGATAATCCCTTCTACAATACAGCGACTGTTCGTCAATGACGTCGGCAACGCCACGTGGGAAGAAATCAATGAGATTAAGAAAGGTGCCAATTATGGCTGGGTCACATATGAAGGTCCCGTCGTGCCACCCGTCGCCGGATTTACCAATCCGATATTCGCTTATCACCACTACGCTACTCAGGGCGCACCCAGCACCCCATTAGGCTGTGCCATCACAGGTGGCGATTTTTATAATCCGCCACCGCTTTGTTCCGGCGAACCACAATTTGGGTTTCCTAGTTCGTATATAGGCAAATATTTCTTCATGGATCTCTGCCAGCGCTGGATTTACACGCTGGACCTGACCCAGATCGATCCAACGAGCCCGTTTGGATTTTACAAAGCTACTTCTTTCGCGACCAACATCAACCACGGCGCGTTAACCTACCTGATCGTCGGACCGGACCGAAACCTCTACTATATCAGCCGCGACGACGGCGCAGTTTACCAAATTCGTTATCCGGCCAGCCTTGCTCCTACGATTGGCACCCAACCAGCAGACATATTGGTGGGACAGGGGTGGCCCGCCACATTCAGTGTTGATGCCTCAGGCGCCCAGACGCTGCGTTATCGCTGGCAGCGAAACAATGCGGATATCTCCGGAGCAGCTGATGTACCCAGCTACACTGTTACAAACCCGCAAGTAGCGACTGACAACGGAGCTTTGTTCCGCTGTATCGTGAGCAATTCGTTTGGAAGTGCAACGACCCGAAATGCCGTTTTGTCAGTCACCACCAAACAACCTCCGATCCCAACCATCAAATCCCCGCCCCCATCCACTTTTTACAACTACGGAGACACTCTCTCTTTTGCCGGTTCGGCCGTCGATGGAGTGGATGCGGTCACTCATCAACCTCAAGATGGCGTCCTTCCCCCTAGTGCGCTTACCTGGCAAATTTTGGCCGAGCATCATCCGCTCACCAGCCCGAACCACCATACCCATCCATTTTTCCCGCTGACGAGTGGGATTGCCGGCGGCACTGTCACGCTCAACTTCGTGGAACTTAATCCTGACGTCTGGTACCGCATTTTTTTGACGGCGCAAGATTCTTTCGGACTCTCTCAGACGACGTTCAGGGATATCTTTCCGCGTCATGCCCTGCTTTCGGTAAACACGAGCCCCGTAGCCTTAAAGGTAAAGATAGACGGGATGCCAAAAAACGTGCCTAATAAGTTTTGGAGCGTAGTTAACCTGCCGCGCACTCTCGGTGCAGATACCCCGCAGACTGTAAGTGGAGCTATCTACGACTTTGTTTCCTGGTCTGATGGCGGCGCCAGAACCCACACGATTTCGACTCCGACGATTGCTACTAACTATATCGCGAAGTTTGCGAAACGCCCCGCTGTGAGTACGGCACCGGGTACGACTGGCTCGATTAGCGCAAAGCCAAATCCGTGTACCCCTAATTCACAGGGACTTGGACAAACCGCTCTCACCTGGACAAGCGCTGGAACCACGAAAGTTGAAATTCACGTTGATGCCCCAAACGGCAACATGCTCACCAGTAGCGGTCCCGGCACCTTTTCGGCCACGACCGGTCTTTGGGTGCGGAACGGGCAGACATTTTATCTGCAAAATGTTTCCAATGGCCTGCCTTTAACTTCCGCCCATACCTTGGCAACGGTGACGG
>QHZX01000451.1 GCA_003224835.1 Acidobacteriota bacterium
TACTGATGCCGTAATCGGTTGCAACCTGCGGAAGCGTGCCCGAGCAGCACGGCCAGCCGTGTTTTGAATAAATTTTGCTTCCATCGAAGTTGTAGTCCGAGTAGTAGAAGGAGTGGCCATCGGGCTCGAGCGGCTTAGCCCCGAGAACAGTGTTGTACATGACCCGTTCCATGCTGTCTCCGAAACGCGAGTCGCCAGTCACGCGCAACAGATATCGCGTGAGCTTGAAGTGCGCATAGGAACCACAAGGGGTCTCGAAACTAGAGTGGCTATCCATCAGACTGGCGAAAACATCGTCGCTGTCCGTAGCACGCAGTCGCTCATTCGGCCCCCAGCCTCCGGTGACAAAGCTTTGCGCCAAAACCATGTCAAATCCATTTTTGGCTGCGCGAAAATGCATTTCGCTGCCCAGCGTCAGATAGGCCTGCATGGCCGAGCAGAGAGCATTCACATGACTGTACGCATGCTTGCCGGCGAGAGAATTCTCTCCGGCTGCGAGCGGCGCAAATAGTTTGTCATCCAGATAACGTGCGCCCAGCTCTTTGTATCGGTCGCCCGCACCGCGCTGGTAGGCAATAAACAAATTTTCAGGCACCGTATAGGATTCATCCCACGTATAGGACTCATCAGTTCCCGGTCTCCAACTCACACCCTGTTCAACCGCGTGCTCCGGCATATGCCGTAGGGCGGTGTCGGTTGTGCGCTGCAGGATCGCAAACGCGTCAGGATCCCCGGCCCAACGGTGTGAATCGATGAGGCCGCAAACCAATTTGTCGAAGCAATAGGCAGGAAAACGGTTCTTCTCGAAAAAGCCGTCCGACATGCTTGCTGCGTAAAGCTGATTCAGGCGAAGAACTTTGTTACGTAGCTCCGGAGCGCCAGAGATGGCATAAGCGCGCGCCAGAGCGGAGACCCATTGGCCGAAAGTTGCTCCCGGCGCGAAGCCGGCGTCGAATGTGTGTCATAGTTCGGGTCGTAAATGTACCAGCCGCCCAAATCCGGTCCAGGCGCAGGCAGCCCTGCCATTTGGCGCATGGGCTTGAGCAGACTGTCTTCATTGAGTCCCATTAAAACCGAAACACAATGTTGCAGCTGTGCTTCATGTAGTTCGCTGGTCACAGAAACCTGGCCATAATCGAATTCCTCGAGGGGAGCCGACATCGGCGTGGTTGCCGCAGATATTTTGAGATTCGATGCAAGTGGAATCATGGCCGCGCCGGCGACCGAAAGCGCTGTCGATCCCAAAAACTTTCGGCGAGTCACGAATTGAGATACCATGACCTTCTCCTGACGAGGACTGCTGACAAAAATGGCAGGAACGATTGTAAGACGTTTGAACTTGTCATGTAATCTCTCCTTTTGCGTCTGGGGTGCGCTTGACAAACTATTGCCGATGTGGAAA
>QHZX01000072.1:0-4252 GCA_003224835.1 Acidobacteriota bacterium
GGATTTTTTCAAAGCCCAGTCGCGCAATTACATCAGCACCGGGACGATCGATCTCCTCAACACGCAATCCATGCTCGCGAGCAAGTTCCGCGATCTTTGCATCGGGCGTGACGATTTGCCAGGTGCTGCTCAAGGCAATGAATTCCGCGGAGGTCAGAAGCTGCTGATCACGAATCGTGGCGCGCGTGCCAGAGGTGTAAACGCCTGCGACGAAGACTTCGCCACGTCCGGCATCGAGCGCGGCCAGCACATTGCCATCGGTCCCGGAGCTGCCGGCCACGGCTTCGAGCAGCGGCACCGCAGCAATCGGCTTTTGCAGAACTTCGGCAAGAGCTTTGATCGCCGCGAGACCCACGCGCAGCCCGGTGAATGAGCCAGGACCCGATGCTACTGCGAAGGCGTCAATATCGCCTTTGCCGACACGGTGCCGCTGAAGCAGCTCAGAAATTTGCGGTACCAGCTGCGCTGAAAAAGTTCCGCCTTGGAGAGGCACGCGCTCGAGGGTGCGCGAATTTCCCTGCTCGAATTCAACGAGCGCGATGCCGCCATCCTTTCCGGAAGTATCCACTCCCAGTATCAGCATAGAAAGCAGACTAATCGCTGGCTTCCACCAGTTCAATCAGCACGCCGGAGCTGCTGGAGGGATGAATAAAGATATAGCGATGGCCGCCAGCCCCGATCTTGATTTCGTCGGAGACAAGCCGTGTGCCTCCGGATTGCAGTTTCTGGACGGCAGTCTCAAGATTCGGGACACGAATCGAGATATGGTGGAGACCCTCGCCACGCCGGGCAATGAACTTGGCTATGACCGAATCGTCTGAAGTGGGTTCAAGAAGCTCAATCCGGGTTTCACCGATTGGAACAAATACTACGCGGACGTTTTCAGCGGGAACAACTTCCTCGGAGGAAAGTGGAAGGCCGATCTTTTGGTAGATGGCCTTTGCATCCGCCAGCGATCGTACGGCGACCCCGAGATGATCAAGCGCAAAGGACATTCGCGGAACGAGACATTGAGAGTTGAAACGGGGTCCTCTGCGGCGAAACAGCTCACCGCAGAGGACACGGACTCCTTGGGTACTGTTTACTTTGCCTTCAAGAAGATGATCACCAGCGTGTAAAGGGCCAGCGACTCGATCAAGGCAAGTCCAAAAATAAGCGCGAACTGAATTGCTGGACGTGCAGAAGGATTCCGGGCCATAGCTTCTGCGGCCGAAGCAGTTGCCCTTCCCTGCCCAACTCCGCAACCAGCGGAGGCGATTGCCATGGCGATAACTGCGGCGGCGGCTACCCAGTTGGTGGTATTGCCTGCTGCAGCGCCACCAGTTTGAGCAAGGGCAGGTACGGCAAAGCACATCACTGCCAGTGCCATGAACATATTGGTGAGACTACGCATTTGCTTTCTCCTCGTTATGAATTGCCGCCAGTGGGTGGTTGACGTTACCGTGCAAACGCCCTCACGCTGAACGGCGATAAGACCGAGCTGCTTGACCACTTTTTATGAATTAGTGCTCCTCAGCTAATGCTCCAGCGAGATAAACCATCGCCAACAATACAAATATGTACGCCTGCAGTAATGCCACGAAAATATGAAGCCCGAGAAAAATTACTGGTATGAATATCGGAATCAGCGAAAGGAAGACCAGCGTGACTAAATCACCGGCGAACATATTGGCGTAAAGACGAATCGTCAGGGAGAGCAGCCGGGCCAAGTGGCTGATAATTTCGAGCGGGATCATGAGAGGCGAAAGCCACCAAACTGGCCCCAAAAATTGCTTCAAATATTTAACACCATGGTGCCGTAATCCCTGCAGTTGGTAATAGGCGAATGTGAAGAGCGCGAGGCCCAAGGGAACCACCGGCGACGCCGTAGGCGACTCCAGGCCAGGTACCACTCCAAACAAGTTCCCGATCAGAATGAAGAGAAACAGCACAGCCAGAATTGGCGTAAATTGCTCGCTGCCATGACCGATGATGCTCTGACTTTCGCCTTCTATGAACCCCTGGAAGCTTTCAAAAATATGCTGAATGCCTCCGGGGCTTTCAACCGAAAGCCGACTACGCACCACGAGAAAAAACAAAAGTAGGAGGCCAACAACCAAGACCTCCATCGCAACCGCATTCGTAATCGGAGCTTGCGGATACTGCGGCTGAATGTGCAGCGCGTGCAGCAACGCTGTGATTGGGCCGGCAAAGAGCTGATTCAGAAGTTTTGTAAACCAGAGTTGTTCAGGCATAGAAATCAGATTTGCTTGAGCTTTAGCCGAACCGAGATCTCACACACCGCGTACTAATGCTGCGTAGGTCTCGTAAACGGCTTCACACAAAATCGCCGCTGCAGGCAAAAATAAGCCCGCAAACAATCCATAAAGGCTCTCGCGGGAAACAGAAAGTATAACAAACGCGATTACGGCCATCAAAACGTAGCGAAGTACAAAACGGTGAACCACACGGCGGCTGTTTACGGTGCCGGAGCCAGACGTGAGCTCCGAGATTCCCGCCACTACTTTCGTCAGCCAATGGAAATTCAAATAAGCGATGGCTGCCCCCAAGGCGAAGCCCATCCCGATCCGCCAGCCGAAAAATGCCCAAGCCGTGATGAGCCCGGCGAATCCAAGCACCAGCATGATTTTTTGGGTCCGGTCGAGCGCACGGGCATAGAAATCGTCGGCGGGTTGGGGTTGGGAGGGCACGTTATTTTTGACGAGAAGCCTCAAAGCTTCACGAAGGAAGAAGACTGATACCCGAAGAAGACTGATACCCGAGGAAGCTACGAGCTGTCTTTCATCGCAGTCCGGACCAACTCCACAAATCCGGCCACTATACCGAGAAGCAATCCCGGGATGTAGAGCCAGGTGGTATGAAGCCACCGATCGAGCGCCGAGCCAATCAGCCAACCGATAACAGTCGCTGCCGGAAAGACAATCGCCAACTGAGCATAGTTGCCTAACTGCACCCAGGGGTTCTTCTTCTGCGGTTCTTGTGGATCGTCGGCCATGCTAAAGAACGCTCGACTTCAGCCGAAGAACACTGTAACAGGACTCGTGTCTATGTACAGGCCTCCGGCAGAGATTGGTATGTCCTCCGAACTTATGTGGCGGGCGAATCCTGAATCGACATAATCATGCGCCGGCGCCGTTATCAGCAATTTGCGAATGCTTGCAAGCGCTCGGCTTCTGATATCTGCGCTGTGCTACTTGTGCTGTGTCTGCCGGCTAACGCCCAAACCACTGAGAGCGAGTACCAGGTGAAGGCCGCATACATTTATGACTTTGCCAAAATGTCGCAGTGGCCTATTACGGCATTGCCTGCCGATTCAGCTTTGGTAATTGGCGTTTCTGGCGCCGATGAGGACTTCATTAAAGTATTGCGATCTACGTTGTCAGGCAAGATTATTGATGGCCATACCTTGGAGATCCGGCGTCTGCGCTCGCCAGAGGAAGTGAGGTTTTGCAATCTGGTTTTCTTTCGCGCTTCGGAACCGGCCACCCGGAACGTGATCGAGCACCTTGGCAACAGCAGCATTTTGCTGGTGGGCGAGGACAAAGATTTTTTGAGTCGAGGTGGAATGATCAAAGTTGCTTGGGTTGGCGGGAAGTTCACTTACGAGATCAACTCGGAAGCGCTGCAACGTGCTGGCCTGCATTTTGGGGATGACAGCTCGGCGAAATCGCAGTCTGGACCGGATAGTACAGAGGTACAGGAGGAAAGTTCTCGGTCCATAAAATTCCGAGTTGCACCTGAATATCCTCGAATTGCCGCATCGCTGAAGATCGTAGGAGCGGTGCAGTTGCAAGCGGTAGTCAGGGCTGACGGAACCGTGAAACAGGTGCGAGTGGTTGGAGGGCATCCGGCGCTGGCGCAAGCAGCTGCGGCCGCGGTAATGCACTGGCGTTATGGACCGGCAGCGAAGGAAACCACTGAGACGGTGAGAGTCACCTTCGGAGACTAGCCGGCAGGTTGGCATGCGCGGCCTGAAAGGTTTCGATGAGTTCGCGGATGCGGATTGCATCACGCTTGCGATGACCGTGGCTGGCGATGGGATCGGCCCCGCCGGTCGACTCAATTTTTACTTCCGACCAGATGATTCCGCTGAAAATTCTACTGAGGCAACTTGTGAAATAGAGATACTTTCTTCGGTGTTGCCGAAAAAGCGCCGCTTTACACGATTGACGTGAAGCGGGCTCACCACGATGCGAGTCGGAAAGAAATGATTGCCGCGAGTCCATCGGCTGGCGGTAAAAGTCTGGCCGGT
>QHZX01000072.1:4345-13176 GCA_003224835.1 Acidobacteriota bacterium
ACAAACGAACACGCGGCGAGCGAGATCAGAATTCAACGTGTCTTCCTGATAATAACGATGCAAGATTCCTTCCTTCCAGGTGAACAGATCGGGATTCTTACTGGCGAATTCCTCCCATTCGATTTCTATGTCGGTGGATCGCGCCATCCGCTCGCGGATCAGGAAAAAATATGCATGGGTGATGGTTTCGTTGTAGAGCTGGGTTTTGCCGTGCCGAGTGGCGAATTGCTTCAGGGCGCTCGAAAATTTTTCCAGTGCCGGAAGCACCGGGAATTTTCGCAAATAGGCAAATGCCAAGCGGACATGGTCCGCGTGGTGAAACCCGCTTTCGGGCACAACGCCAGATTCGAAACCATCCATGAGTTCTTGATCACTCAGTGGTTGGGTTGCCGTTTCGCTGGTCATGATTTTTCCGATCGTGATTTTTCCGATGCGCGTTTGCGCGGGACCTTGCCACGAATTTCTTTCAGACGATGACTGGCGGCCGAATCGAGATCCAGGTCATAAAACTTTTTTAACTCCTGAATACGGCTGAGCGAAGGCGGAGAGAATGGCGCTTTCCCGTCGAATGCGTGCAGCACAATACCTTCCAGTAGATCCCCGAGAGTCATATCGTGAAATTCCGCGAAGGCCTTCAAAACTTTGAGGAGCCGCTTCTCCATGCGGACCCCGGTCTGCACCCGCTCGATAATGAATTTCGGCGATTCGCTCATGCGTACCAGTGTACCACGGTACCACATCCGATCCAGGCGGCCCCTGCTGAATTGCTAAGGTGTTGGTTATAATCGGGCAGTCATTCTGGTGAAGCCCCAGGAAGCCTCTTGCCACTCGACGAAAACATCTACAAACTGCGTCTCGACAAGCTCAAGCAGATTGAAGCGCTAGGGCAGCGCGTTTATCCGACTAAGTACGAGTTCACAAGCACCATTCCTCAAGTTCTCGCTGAGCACTCGCCGAAGAATGCCGAGCAACTTGAGACATCACGAGTAAACGTGCGCGTCGCCGGCCGGATTATGGCCATCCGCCTGATGGGCAAGGCCGGATTTGCACACCTGCAGCAAGACGGAGAACGGCTGCAGATTTACGTCAAGAAAGATGCTGTTGGCGAAAAAGGATTCGAACTTTACAAACTACTCGATCTCGGCGATCACATTGGCGTGAGCGGGTATTTGTTTCGTACCAGAACTGGCGAGCTTACAGTGCATGTCGAGGAGATTACCTTTCTTTCGAAAGACCTGCTGCCGCTTCCCGAAAAATGGCACGGCCTGACGGATGTGGAGTTGCGTTATCGGCAGCGATACGTGGACCTGTTCATGAATCCCGAGGTGCGCGAGGTTTTTCTAAAGCGCGCCAGGCTGGTGCAGTCGATACGCAATTTTCTCGATGCACGAGGATTCGTGGAAGTTGAAACTCCGATGATGCAGCCAATTGCCGGCGGCGCTGTGGCTAAGCCTTTTGTCACGCATCACAACACTCTGGATATTGATCTCTATCTCCGCATCGCTCCCGAGCTTTACCTGAAACGCCTCACCGTAGGCGGCTTCGACCGGGTTTATGAAATCAACCGTAACTTCCGCAATGAAGGGATCTCCACGCGGCACAATCCTGAATTCACGATGCTTGAGTTTTACCAGGCCTACACCGATTATCGCGGCGTGATGGATCTGACGCAGGCACTCATTATTCAAGCGGCACAAGACGTGACCGGCGGCAGCAAAACAAAATGCGGAGAGCAGGAGATCGATTGGTCAGAGTCAAACTGGCGGCGCATGACCATGCGTGAGGCGATCATTGAATATTGGCCGGAGCGGGCTGGGGCCAAACCGCAGCTTTCAGATTTTGCTTCACATGATTCCGTCAAAGCGTTGGTTGCCAGATTCAATTCGGCGCATTCGCACATGGCATACGATCCGAATGAGTCACCGGGGAAAACCATTGCCAGTTTGTTTGAAGCAGTCGCGGAAGAGCATCTGACCCAGCCGACAATTATTTACGAGTTCCCTACTGCGATCTCGCCTCTATCAAAACAAAAAGCCGACGAACCGGATTGGACGGAGCGCTGGGAAATCTACATCGGACAGATGGAAATCTCGAACGGCTTCAGCGAGCTGAACGATCCGGAAGACCAGCGCCGTCGGTTCGAAGGGCAGCGCAAGCAACGTGAGCGTGGAGACGAAGAAGCCCATCAGATGGATGAGGATTACATTCGCGCACTTTCATATGGAATGCCTCCGGCAGGAGGCGTGGGGGTTGGAATTGACCGGTTGACCATGCTGCTGACTAATTCCCAATCCATTCGGGACGTGATTTTGTTCCCGCTACTAAGGCCGGAAAGGAATCTGCCGTGAAGTTCGTGACGATTTTGGGTTGTTCTCCCCCTTTATGTCCTATATTTAATCCCCTTGTAAAGCGGATAGCTAGGGTGATAGCATATGGGATATGAGCAAAGCCGGTCGCGCTAAACTTTCGACGACTATTGCGGAAGAAAATTATCGATTTCTAACTACCTTAGTGAAGTCTGGAAAAGCCGAGAGTTTGGCCGAGGCGGTGGATGAAGTCGTAGAAGATTTCCGCAAAAATGAGAACCGGCGCAGGTTGGCAAAGGCGACATCGGAATACTTTGATTCGCTTTCCTCCGAAGAACTCCGTGAGGAACGCTCTCTTACTGCCTCCATGCACGACATGGCGAAAAGGATCGATTTCGATCGTGAACTTTAAACCATCATCGTCGCCTCGCCGCGGAGACATTTGGACCGCGAACACGGGTGGCAAGAGACACGCCATGGTGATTCTCTCGCTGGACAACCGCAACGTGAGCGATCGATCCGACTCAGTATTGGCGGTACCTTTTGGCAGTTTCGGACGACCGGGTCCTACGGTCATTACATTGCAGCCCGGAGAAACAGGATTGCCGGAGGTTTGTTATCTGAAGGCTCATTTCATCGGAGTAATTCCGAAAGCGAGCCTCATCGAGCGCTTGCCGCGAAGGCTCTCGAACACGCAGATGAGAAATCTTGTTCTCGCAGTGAATCGGGCAATTGATCCGGACGCTCCATTCGAGCTCTAACCTGCAACATGAAATTCCACACTGAATATCTGAAATTTCATACTCGCAAGCACCGCGAGTACGTCCACATCACGCCGCAGATTGAAGCGATCGTAAAGAAGAGTGGCATCAAGGAAGGCATGGTGCTGGTTTCGGCGATGCATATCACGGCGGGTGTTTATGTGAATGACAATGAATCGGGGCTGATCGAAGACATAGATAAATGGCTAGAAGAGCTGGCGCCATTTCGCGAAGATTACCGGCATCACGATACTGGCGAGACGAACGGCGATTCGCATTTGAAGGCGCTGCTGATCCATCACGAAGTGATCGTGCCAATTACTGCAGGGCGGCTCGACTTCGGTCCGTGGCAGCGAATTTTCTATGCGGAGTTCGATGGGCAAAGAGATAAGCGCGTGATCGTGAAAGTCATGGGAGAGTGAACATGAGCGCTGACGAGCTTCAAGAACTGCACGAGCATGCCGAGCACGCGGCGCATAATCCGTCGCTGGCGCCGGTATCGCTGACCATGGCTGTCCTGGCTGTACTGGTCGCAGTTGCTTCCCTGCTGGGTCATCGCGCGCACACGGAAGAAGTGATTCTGCAGAATAAAGCGACGGATCAGTGGGCGTATTACCAGGCAAAGAACATTCGCCGGCATACGGATGAGTTGTTTAGCGATTTTGCGTCAGTCATGGCAACGAGCGATGCGAAGAAAATGGGGCAGCTTAGGGAAAAGTACCAGGCCGAAGCAAACAGCTATCGCGACCAGCAGAAGGATATCGATGCTGAGGCGAGAAAACTTGAAAACCAAACTGACCACGAGCGCCGACGCGCTGATCGCTTCGACTTGGCCGAAGTATTTCTGGAGATCGGGCTGGTAGTGACATCCATCACACTGTTGTCGGGACGGCGAATATTCTGGAAGGCGGGCATTGTCCTCGGAGTGGTCGGGGTGGTGGTGGCAGTAACGGCTGCGCTGGTCAGATAAAAACAGCGAGCGTTAGCCACCGCACAAAGAGCCCTCGAGAGACCCCGCTTCTACTCTGAAAAATTCTCATTTCAGTGCTCAGACCGGGTCTATAATTTCCGTAACAACTCTGCCCGGAGCCGGTACCGCCCACCCTCTCAGGTTGGGAACCGTCACCGGCCCTAGACGGAGGCCAGAACAGCTCGCCTGTAACGAGGTGTCTATGTCGACTCTGTTCGAGCTTCTGATCGCATGGGGCGGGCTCACAGCCGTCCTGATTGCCCTGCTGATTTATCGTGGCACCCTCACAATGCAAGAGGATGACCAGCTCTTCCTTGGTGAATCCGAATCCCACATGGCGCGTGAACAAGTAGAGCTCATGAATAAGGTGCAGAAGCTTGCCCCATTCGTGAAAATTCTCGGCACTGCTTCGGCGGTGCTGATCCTGACCATTGCCGGGGTCGCGATTTATCAGGGACTTCAGCAAGCGGCGCAGTAACTCGCGGCCGCATCTTGCCGGAATGTACGCCGATGCGGTTGTGCGTCCCACGCAGCTCCGTTAGCATCAGACACAAAACGCAGCGTTTTCTGTCTGAGTTATGCCTGCTCTTCAACGTATAGCTATTATCGGCGGCGGACCCGCGGGAGCACTGGCGGCGGCCGAGCTTGCGCGCTCTGGGCTCGAAGTTCTTCTCTTTGACGACAAATTGGCCTGGGAAAAACCTTGCGGCGGCGGGCTGACTGACAAGGCCCTGGCGCGATGGCCTTTCCTCCGCGATGCGCAGGTCGAGCGCAACTGGGTCAGCGACTGCGAACTCATTGCTCCCTCTGGACGCAGAGTCGGATTCCCTCTTGAGCGCCACATCGCGATCTTTTCCCGGCTTGCGTTAAACGGCTTGCTGCTCGACCGTGCGCGTAATGCCGGAGTGCAACTGCGCCGCGAACGAGTCCTGCAGATAGACGGAGGCAGCGGGAGTTGGACTGTGCAGACGCCTACGGGCAGCTATGCGGCGGATTTTGTCGTGCTCGCTGCCGGTGCCCGCAATTCCCTTCGCCATCGATTCACAACGCCGCTTGGGCCGGAAAACTTCATGGTGGCCGCTGGGTACTACATTCCAGGAAATCACCATACAGTTCAAATCAAGTTCCTGAAAAACCTTCACGGGTATATCTGGATTTTTCCGCGTGCGGATCATTTTTCTGCTGGCATCTGCGGGCGCATGCAGGGAAAAAGCACAGCGGAACTGCGACGGCTGCTGGAAGCCTCTCTGCCGGAGTTTGGGCTCAACTTGGATGGTGCGACTTTTTATGCACACATAATTCCATCGCTTACGCCGAGTGCTTTGCGGGAGAGCGCTTTTGCCGGAGACGGTTGGGCGATGATCGGCGATGCGGCGGGTTTTGTGGACGCGATCACCGGTGAAGGACTTTACTACGCCCTGCGCTCGGCAGAACTTCTGACTGAGGCGCTGCTGGCCCATGCGCCGGAAAAATATCCTGTGCTGGCGAAAAATGATTTTCTTCCTGAGCTCGAGCGCGCGGCCCGCATTGCAGAACGCTTCTATGCCGGCGAGTGGCTAGGCGGACCTGTTGTCGAGCGGATGATTCAACTAACCCAGCGCAGCGGGCGCTTTCGCGAGATCATGCGCGATTTGTTCTCAGGGGCGCAAGAGTATGCGGATTTACGGAATAGGGTTTACGAGAGCCTGCCCAGGATTGCGGGGGAGGCGGTGGTAAATGCTCCGTGGAACGCATTCCGTCGCCGAGCACCTTAAGCTGGAAGATTAATTGGTGCCGGGAACAGGACTTGAACCTGCACGCCTTTTACGGCACTGGATCCTAAGTCCAGCGCGTCTGCCAATTCCGCCATCCCGGCCTGTGTTGATTTTAAATCACCCATGCAATCGAGGTCGGACGAGCGCTCTGCTAAAATCCGCGTCATGCCAGACAGCAAGTCGCGCGCAAAAAAAATCAAATTACTTCTTTTTGATGTTGACGGAGTTCTGACCGACGGCAAACTCTTTTTCTTCCCTGCTCCGGCGGGAGCGCAACAGAGTATTCAGGAGCAGGCTGCAAAGCATGGAGGCCAGGGCGGATTCGGGCTGCACAGCCAGGCTTTTGTCGAGGCCAAGGGCTTTCACGCTCACGATGGCGCCGGAATTTCACTGGCACGGCTGGGTGGGATCAAGACTGGCCTAATTACCAAACGACTTTCAGAAACGGTGGCTCTACGCGCGCGCGATTTGAAACTCGATCACGTGCACCAGGGAATTAACGACAAGCTGGGAGTATTTAAAGACATTTTGAAACAGGAGCAGATAAGCGCGGCTGAGGCCTGCTTCGTTGGCGACGATGTGATCGATCTGCCGGTGATGTGGAATTGCGGGTTTGCGGTTGCCGTAGCCAATGCACGTGACGAAGTAAAACGTGACGCTCACTACGTGACGAAACATGGCGGCGGAGACGGCGCGCTGCGGGACGTGATTGAGTTCATTTTGAAGTCCCAAGCCAAATGGAAGAAGGTTGTCGAGAAATACATCGGAGAGAGGAGCCCGGGAAGTCAGTAGTTCTAAAACCGCTGTCCCGGAGTGCTCCAGAATCCGAAATCGATTTCAGATGACCATCAATGGCCTTTCGCATACCCTGAGCGGGTTTTGGGCTATATCTTCCTTGCTGAACGTCCAAGTACGTCGTACTATGCCATACATAGGGCGGGAGGCAAGCCTTTGGAACGCCCATTAAAACACCACATCGCATCTCTCGAACAGCGGCTCCGTACACTCAACGCCAAGGTGATGGACAATAACCTGACCCTTGCCAAAAGAAATCGGGTCGAACGGGACATTCGGGCTGCATTACTCGCCATCTCTTATTATCGCAAGGCACTGGCAATAGAAGACAAGCTCAACGTCTGATTTCAAAACGGCCCACCACCTAACCTTCCCTCCCCTTGCCCGTCCAAGGCTGCTGGGCCTAAAATCGCCAGTTCGCGAAATCACAAATGAGGTATAACCGTGCGCCTACTTTTCGCTTTGCTTGTTTCGCTCTCGCTTGCACCCGCCATCAGCTTCGCCCAGTCAAACGGCTCGACGACAGAATCGTCTTCAAGCTTCAGCGCGGTGGATAAGACAGCTAATCCCTGCACGGATTTCTACCAATACTCCTGCGGGAACTGGCTCAAGACGGCAAAGATTCCGCCCGACCAGGCATCGTGGGGCACATTCCCGGAACTCGCGGAACGCAATCGCGAGATCATGCGTGGAATTCTAGAAAAGGCGGCGGTAGATAATCCGAAGCGCAACGCGATTGACCAGAAGATTGGAGACTATTACGCCTCCTGCATGGATGAGAAGACGGTTGATGCGAAAGGGCTCGAGGCGCTTAAGCCCGAACTGGACCGCGTGGCTGCCGTGCAAAATAAACAGGCACTCATCGACGTGATCGCGCACGTGCACATGATCGGGCCGAATCCGCTGTTCAATTTTTACAGCCAGCCTGACTTGCACAATGCCGATATGGTGATCGCCTACATTGACCAGGGCGGCCTCACGTTGCCTGATCGCGATTACTACATTAAAGATGACGCCCACATGACGCAGATTCGGGGTCAATTTTCAGACTACGCGACGCAGTTGTTCACGCTGGCGGGGCAATCGAAGGAACAAGCAGCCGAGTCGGCGAAGACCGTCTTGCGGATTGAAACTGCTCTGGCGAAGGCTGCGATGGACCGCACTGCGCGCCGCGATCCTAAGACGCGCGACCACAAGATGAGCAGCGACCAGGCCGCTCAATTAGCTTCAAACTTCGAGCTGTCCCGCTTCCTGAGTGACGTGCAGGCGCCAAAGGTGTCAGAGTTGAACGTGAGCAATCCGGAGTTTTTCAAGCAAGTGAATCAGCTGCTGGAATCGGAACCACTGGATGCCTGGAAGACCTATGTAGAGTGGCATTTGCTCGATGGCACTGCGCCCTGGCTCTCGCAACCGTTTGTGGACGCGAATTTCAAAATGGAGCAGGCATTGAGCGGCCAGGCAGAGATCAAGCCGCGCTGGAAGCGGTGTGTAGCTGCGGTGGACGACGAACTCGGCGAAGCCTTGGGCCAGCGCTACGTTGAGCTGACCTTTGGAGCGGAAGGCAAACAGCGCATGTTGAAGATGGTCGAGGCGCTCGAAAAATCACTTTCCGACGACATTCAGAACCTCTCATGGATGTCCGATCAAACCAAGAAGCAGGCGCAAGTGAAGCTGAGCGCGATCACGAACAAAATCGGATATCCCGATGTGTGGCGGGATTACAGCTCGGTAAAAATCGTACGCGGCGACTTGCTTGGAAATTTTCTGCGGGCCAATGAATTTGAAGCTAAAAGAGACGTTAATAAAATCGGCAAACCGCTGGACCGCAAAGAATGGGGCATGACTCCGCCGACGGTGAACGCATACTATTCGCCGCCGCGAAATGAAATTGTGTTTCCCGCCGGAATCCTGCAGCCGCCTTTCTTTGACAAGAGCGCAGATGATGCCACCAACTTTGGCAGCATTGGCGTTGTCATCGGCCACGAGTTGACCCACGGCTTTGACGACCAGGGGCGCAAGTACGATCCGCAAGGAAACCTGCGCGACTGGTGGACGCCGGAGGATGGCAAAAAATTTGAAGAGCGTGCCAGTTGTGTTGCCAACGAGTACAGCGGCTTTACTGCTATCGATGACCTGAAGCTGAACGGGCGGCTCACGCTGGGTGAAAATACGGCCGATAACGGCGGCTCGCGGATTGCTTTAGCTGCACTGCATCACTACATCGAGGACAACAAGAAGAGCGGAG
>QHZX01000452.1 GCA_003224835.1 Acidobacteriota bacterium
TTCAACGAAGGATTCCCAGGTGGCCGCACGAACGACTGCCCGCGTAACTTCGAAATTGCCTTGTTCCAGGCGCACGGCGCGAAGCGCATCTTTGCGGCTCATCCCGTGTTTCATCTTTTCTTTAGCCGCCATGTCGAGGAAATCGCGGAGCTCTTCATCCAACTCCCGTTCGACTCGTTCCTTTCGGAGCAGTGACCGGAGACCGCTCGCTATATTTCGCAGCAAGGACATGGCCCTTTACTCGTACCTCAGCGCCACCATCGGATCGACGCGCATCGCCCGCCGCGCGGGGATGTAACACGCTGCAAGCGCGACAACCGTCAGCATAAGTGCCACCGTCGCGAAGGTGAGCGGGTCAAATGGGCTTATACCGAAAAGCAGACTGCTCACCAATCGCGTTCCCGCGAATGCGGCAGTGATTCCAATACCGACACCTGCCGCTGACAACCTTGCTCCACGACCTAGAATGAGGCTCAGAATGTTGCCGCCATGCGCGCCAAGCGCCATACGAATACCTATTTCGTGGCTCCGCTGCGAAACTGAATATGACATCACGCCATATATCCCAACGGCAGCCATAACCAAAGCCAGTGTGGCGAGTCCACTCAACAGGTCAGCCTGCGTAGCCGTTTGTGAAGTCTGCTGATCCACGATTTCGTTCATGGTCATCAGATCATTGAGCGGTTCTTCAGGATCGATGCGAGCTACTAAGCGCTGCAATTCTTCCTGAACTTGGAGAGGTTCGCTGACTGTGCGCACAACTAGAAATCGCGGCCACTCCCAACTATCCCTTGATTGTAAATATGGACAGTAGACCTCGTAGCGCGTTGGTTCGTTGAGTCCAACCTCTTTGACATCGTGCGTCACCCCTACGACTTGAAGCCAGCGCGAGTTGCTGTCTGCCCTTCCAAATCTCAATCGCTTTCCAATCGGATCTTGATTGGGCCAGAAGTCCTGCGCCGCTTTCTGATTGATGATGGCCACCTGCGGCCCTTGTTCCCGGTCACGACTGTCGAACAATCGTCCGCGGACGAGCGGAATTCTCAGAGTCTCCAGAAAGCCAGGGGAGATCACGCGATAAACTACAGTCGCAGGGAGCTCGTTCCACGTGCTCGACCCCTCAGGTGTAACCTCCTCGCGCAGCCCGCCCTTCGAGGTCAATGGCATTCCGCCGGTGAGTCCCGCGCTTTGCACTTCAGGTAGCGTTCTAGTCCCTTCGAGAACTCGGTCCAGAAATTGAGTCCGCTGGAGCCAATCGCGATATTTTGGTTCGGCGAGATCGAAATTGAGGGTCAGCACATGAGCCGTTTGAAATCCGGTGTCTACACGCCGCAGATTCCAGAGACTTTTAAGGAGCAGGCCTGCACAAACCAGGAGCACCAGCGAAAGTGCCAGTTCTGTGACAACGAATAGGTCACTCACCTTTTGCCGGGAGCCGGCGCTCCCGCGGCCACGCTCACGTAGTGCCTCGCTGAGATCGACCTTTGCAATCTGGCGTGCGGGCGCCAGACCGAACAGAAAGCTGGATGCCAGCGAAACGAGCACACTGAAGCTAAACACCGACAGGCTGAAGGTTAAAGAAGTTGTGTGCTGAAGATCTGCGGGAATCAGATGCTTCAGCAATGCGAAGCTGCTGATGGCAACGCAGGTCCCTAAGACTCCTCCCAGGATGGAAAGCAGTGCGCTCTCCGCGAGAAGCTGGCGAACGATACGACTGGTGCTCGCTCCAATCGCCGCTCGCACGGCAATTTCAGCTCGCCTGTCAGCAGAGCGAGAGAGCAGCAGGTTTGCCACGTTGGAGCATGCGATCAACAGAATTAGCCCAACGGCGGTCATTAAGATGATGAGTCCGCGTTTCGAATCGTGAGTGTTGCTCTCCTGCAGCGGTTCGGCGAAGAAGCGGCTTACCCCGAGCATGTCGTTCGGGTATTGCCGTTTAACTTGGCTGGCTAATACGTCTAACTCGGCGTTGGCTTCTTCGAGAGACACTCCGGGCCGCAGCCTGCCAACGGCGATCAGGTATCGCGCACTGCGCGCGGCTAGTTCCTGTGATGTAAATGCGCGAGGCACCCACACCTGAACAGGGCTGATTTCTTTATCGGGAAAAGAAAAACCTGGCGGCATTACACCCTTCACTGTGTAAGGCTCGCCATTCAGGCGAATCGTCTGGCCAATAATTCGCTCATTCCCTGCGAATTCGCTCTGCCAAAGAGAAAAACTCAATAACGCAACGTGATTCGCCCCGGGCCGATCCTCGTCTGCAAGAAATGTCGTGCCAATTAAGGGCTGTGCGCCCAGTACCGCGAAAAGATTGTAGGTCACCAGCGCCCCGGACAACTGTCTTGCGCCGGTCGTACCACGGCTGAAATTGAATGCCGTTTCGTTCATGGCGGCTACGTCTTCGAATACGCGGGTCTGCGCCTTCAGGTCGAGATAGGTTGGCGGAGAAACGCGGATTCGCGGATAACCCGACTTGGCGAGGTCTTCAAAGAAGGAAACAAGACGCTGCGGGTCGCGATAGGGAAGCGGACGGAGCAACACCGCATCGACCACACTGAAGATTGCTGTGGTCGCCCCGATGCCGAGAGTGAGCGTCAGTACGGCTACAGCGGTAAAAACAGGGCTCTTGCGCAGCATGCGCAGGCCGAAGCGCAAATCTTGC
>QHZX01000453.1 GCA_003224835.1 Acidobacteriota bacterium
AAGGAAGCAGTTGACGTTT
This sequence comes from Acidobacteriota bacterium, assembly GCA_003224835.1. GTDB lineage: Bacteria > Acidobacteriota > Terriglobia > Terriglobales > Acidobacteriaceae > Gp1-AA145. The sequence goes on from QHZX01000453.1 coordinate 20, forward strand.
TTCTCCGCGCAGGAGATCAATCTTGTTAAGCAGCAGGAACGCGGGTGTTTTCGTGCCTTTCATCACATCCAGCAGAAAGTCCTCTCCTGTTTCTGTTCTTTTCGCGGCATCCGTAATGACCAGCGCAAGATCGCATCCGTTTAATGCCTCTCGCACTTCTGCCATCATTTTGCGTCCGAGAGAACTGCCAGCACGATGAACTCCGGGAGTATCGATGAGGACAATCTGCGCGCCCGGCCTTCCCTTCTGCTTGGGAGCATTAATCACGCCGAGCACGCGATTTCGTGTGGTCTGGGGCTTGGGGCTAACAATGGCCAACTTCTCCCCCGCAAGCGCATTCAGCAATGTGGATTTACCCGCGTTAGGACGGCCGATAATAGTGACGAAGCCGGAGTGGAAAGACATTCTTAAATGAGCTTCATCTGTTGGGAATTGACGACGGAGACTCTTACCCTCTCGACCCGGCGATCAGTTGCTTGCAGTACTTCCAGGCGCAGCCCGTCTTGTTCTACGACCTCGCCCTTCTTCGGAATTCTGCCCGCCAACTCGCTCACCAATCCCGCCACCGTAGCAGCTCCTCGGCGATCGGGACGAATGCCGAGCAATTCTTCCAGTCGGTCCACATCCATATTTCCGGGCACTAGATAAGAGGTCTCACTTTCGCGAATCAGTTGCGCAGGTTCGTGCTCGTCGCTGATCTCGCCGACGATTTCTTCTACCAAGTCTTCAATCGTGACGAGTCCGGCGACTCCGCCGTACTCATCGATCACAATTGCCATGCGAGCTTTTTTCTTCTGCATTTCTCGCAGCAGGTCGCTGCCGAGTTTTGTTTCAGGCACAAAAAGAACATCTTTGCGCATCAGAGAGCCCACAGTCCGGGCGTGTGCTTCCGCATCCGGCACTTGCAGCACGTCCTGCGCATAAACCACGCCGACAATCTGGTCGAGACTGCCGGCAAACACCGGCACCCGAGAAAAGGGACGCAGTCGCAGCAGCTCAATAAACTTTTCCACCGTCGTGTCAGACGCTACGGCCACCATCTCCGGGCGTGGTTTCATCGCCTCGCGTACCGTCTTTTCGCTGAACTGCACTACCGATTGGATCAGGTCGCGATTGCTTTCATCAAGAATTCCTTCCTCCTGACCGGCCTCGATGAGAGCGTCCACAGCTTCGGCCTGAGTCTCTGGCTGCGCGTCGGAATGTTCTCGAGTCAAAGATGCGACCGATTGCAAGAACCCCAAAACTAGCGTAATCGGCAGCATCAAATAAATCATGATCCTCAAAAGGAATGTCCACCGGCCCAACCACCCGCCCCTGGTTCGCGAGAAAAAGACAAACGGCAAAAACCGGTTGAATACGATTACGACCAGAATCAATCCGAGGACACCTTCCAGAACTGCGTCGGCGCTCCATGTGCCCTCGCCGAATACTGCGAATCCCACGATCATCGCCACGGCCGCCATCAGGAGCGGAGTCAATACTGCCATCGAGAGAGCGGCGCGCGACCGGCTCACTTTTAACCTTGGTTCCACCTGCTGCTCAGAAGCATCTATGTTGTCTTGAAATTCGCGGGAAAGAAACTTCCCGATTTCCGCGTACAGGCGGTCTATGTACGAAGCCAGGGTCAACAGCCCGAAAAGTACAACCAGCGTAATGGCAAGGACCAGGTTCATGGTCGTAATCGCGCCAGTGCCAGCGTGGCCCCAGCAGATTTCTTTGGCGTCTTCGTTTTATATCCTCTTTCGATTAAACCAGTCGGCAGCGCCAAGCGCTTTCTCAATACGATTTCCTCTTTGGCCATCTCTCCATGATCGTTTTCATGATCATATCCGGCAAGGTGGAGGATGCCATGCAAAATCAAAATTCGAATCTCATCCGCGACAGAGTGCCCCAGTAAACGCGCATTAGCCACGGCAACATCGAGCGAAACCGCAATATCCCCTACGAAACCGTTGGCAGAAGCAGCCGCCGGAAACGACAATACATCAGTGGGGCGGTTCTTTCCTCGAAAACGCGCATTCAGGCCGCGCATGCTGGAATTACCCGTGATTAAAACGCTCACCCCGCCGTTCAGTCCGGCCGCATGGCTTGCCTTGAGAACGAAGCTGTCGAGCCCGCGGGACCCTAGTCCCGGAATCTTTTTCTCAAAAACAATTATCGGATGGCTCGACTTCATATGCGTTCGCACGCGTTAAAAAGGAAAAGAGGACGCTCAGAGCGCCCTCTTAGTAATTTCCAGTCTATTCCAGCGGCTCGCTCACGTTCGAAGCTGCCCCATTCCCGTTTGCGGTTTTTGGATCCAGTAGGTCCATTTGGTCTTCCGCCACTCGCGTTTTGTGCTCATCGTAAGCGCGAATGATCCGTTGAACAAGATGATGCCGCACGACGTCGCCCTCGTCGAAGTATGCGAATGCCAAACCCTGAACGTTCTTGAGTATGTCAATCGCCTCGAGCAAACCACTGCGCTTCGCATTGGGAAGGTCGATTTGCGTAATGTCGCCGGTAATCACCGCTTTCGAGTTGAATCCCAGGCGCGTCACAAACATCAAAGGCGATCGGCGCGATTTCAATCACGCTCTTTTCGAGATAACGGTCCACCTTCTCCGGATCGAGCATGTCATAAAGCGCGTCATACAAGGGCCGCAAATAAGGATCAATTTTCTCCTGCAGCGTTCCGGGCAGAAAACCCAGGCGTTCGCCGGCCTCGACTGCCGGCCGCGCCAGGATGATTCGGTTCACACGCTTCGAAAGCAGCGCCGAAATCGCCATTGCAACTGCAAGGTAGGTTTTGCCCGTTCCAGCCGGGCCGACACCAAAGACCATGTCGTGGCTCTCGATTGCATCCAGATATCGGCGCTGGTTCAAGCTTTTCGGCTGCACCGTGCGGCGCCCGAAGGAACGCTGGCGTCCCGCTTCGACCAATCCTCGAAGTGTCGCTTTGGGATCCGCAACCAGCACCCGCAACATGCTGTTCAAATCGCCATTGTTGAAGATCTGACCGCCGCGCTGCAGTTGATCGTAATCGGAAAAAACTTGTTCGGCGCGAGCTACGTCGCGCGGGGTTCCTTCAACTTCGATGGAGTCAGAGCGGAGGTCTATATTGACGTTCAGGCCATCTTCCAGCACATGCAGGTTTTCGTCACGGGTGCCGAACAGGGCCTCGATGTTAGGGCTGATTTCAATACTCTTCTTCATTCAAATTCCGTCTTCCGGGTACCCTCGAGCGCAGTAGCGCACTTCCAAACATTAGATGTCGCATGTGAGATTGAAGAACGCCCCGCGGCATTCTCGCAACGGATTGTACTTCGCCACATGAGGTGGGGAG
>QHZX01000454.1 GCA_003224835.1 Acidobacteriota bacterium
TGCCATGCCCAATCCTTTTTAAGCAGCTGCCAATAACGCCACGTTTTGTGAAGCCAAGAGTGAACGATACAAGTCCATGTACTCGCCAAACATTCGTTCCGAGGAAAACCTTGCCTCCGCCTCATGACGACACGCGGTGGGCGAAAGAGAGTCCACTTCTCGGATAGCATCCGCCATTTCCTCCGACCTATTGACTAAAAATCCAGTTTGCCCAGGTATGACGATCTCGCTCAGCGCTCCGTTTGGAAATGCGATCACGGGAGTGCCCGACGCGAGTGCCTCCATGGCGACCAACGAACTGGTTTCGGGTGCTAGACAGGGCGCCAACAAACAACGCGCTCCCGACATCAGATTGGCCTTATGCCCCCCTCCAACTAGGCCGACGAAATGGATATGTTCATTCAATCGCGGGCGAATCATCGACTCGAAGTAATCCAGGTGCTCAGAGTAACCAAAAACCGATCCCGCGATGATGAGTTCCACGCCGGCTCGTTCCGCTGCATCTATTGCCAAATGCACTCCCTTTTCGGCGCAAATGCGGGAGATCGCCAAAACGTAATTTGATTTGTTTTGCCGGGGATGAAAGCGCGACAGGTCGACGCCGTTAGTGATCACTGCGTCGACGCGCAAATCGCGGGGCGCAGTTTGAGCCTGTGCGTCAGAGACGCACACGAGCGTCTCATTTGATTGAACTCGGCGTAGCGCCTCCAGATCATACCAACTCAACGGCAAGTGCAGAGAGACCACAATCGGAAGGTCGCACTGCGGCATGTAGTGAATGAAATCCAGTCCGTGCATATGCACAATGTCTACCGTGTAGTCGTTGAGCGCGCGATCGAGTAGTTTCTTGAAGGCCCTTCGAGCCTCGCATTTCGCCTCGTCGTCGAGAATTCCTGTAGGAACCTGCGCCGGAATCAGAAGCCCCTCACATCGAGAACCGGCTGGTGCCAGCACGAGCGATCGATGGCCCGCACGGACCAGCGCTTCGTCCAAGGTGGCGAGCACTTGCTCCGCACCGCCAGCTGTTCTTCGCGAGACGTGGGCCAGCGAATAACTCACACTCAATACCGTCAACGACATGAGTGCTCCTGAATTTCACTTAGCGCCGTGGTCGCCAGTTCGCGCCAACGTGATCCCGTCATCGGCCAATTCATGCACTCGTACCAGAGCTTGCCTTCATGAGGCGGTTCGGAGAAATCGTATTCGGGTGCAAGCCGCAGGCGCTCTTCATGAATGGGAAAATTTTCCAGAACTAGCCGTTGAGAGGCATACGCTTGGATCATATTGCGCTTGCGCTGCTGATCAGTCTGGGAAAGTTCGAAACACAGCTCTGGCGATGATCCAGAACCCAAAAATTCTCCGGTGACGCATCGGCCTTCTCGAGCATGATAAGAAGTCATTTCGAGTAGCAGAGGCTTGCTTCTGCTACCCAGCAGAGAGATACCCATACGGGCAACCACGGCTGCGGCATCGTGGTCCGGATGGCCGCCTTCGTAAGCATGAGTGACCACCATGACTGGGGATGTGTCTGCCATTGCTTTTGAAAAACGCTCCGCCAGCAGAGAGATTTCAAACGCTGCCTCCTGATCCACTCCGCCGAGCCAAAATATGTTTTGCGGGGAAACGCCTGCGAATGAAGTCGCGCGAATTGCCTCCTGCCGGCGAGTGTTGGCGTAGTCTTCGCGAGATCCGTTTATGGCTGGGGACCACAAATTCCTGTCTCGGGGCGCACCATCGGTGAGAAACACTACTGATGATTTTGGGAAACGAGCCAGCAACAGCGAGGCCCCTATGGTCTCGTCGTCCGGATGCGCAGCCAACAGCAATACATTCAATGATTGCTCGGAGGAACTAGTCTGCAAGCAGCGGGAAAGTTCTTCCCAAGCTCTCTCTTGGTCAGCTTGCCAATTCATGAAGTGTGGCCTGATGGGAAAGCACGCGCGAAGCTTCGCGATATCCGTTTAATGTGCCCACATCTACGTAAACGTCGCCCCGCTTCACTCCAATCGCAGTGCCGCCGCGCGTGAGATACGCATTAACCAGTGTTCCCAAATATTCATCGGAGCGATCGCGCTCGACCCACAACTGATGCAGCTCGGCAAAATGTCTTCCGGTCAGCTTGAATGCACCCCATATCCACTCCGAGGCTGCGTTCTGGCATTTAACCTGAATTTCTTCCACTATGCCCTGGTGATCGGTGACCACGGAATCAAACAACTCTGGCCGCGCGACAGGAAAAAGCAGAAAGGAAAATTGCCCATCAGGTAATAATTCAAAACCCTCCACTGGGAACCAGATTGTGTCTGGCAGTCCGACCAATATTTCGTCTTCTGGAGCCACGAACGGCAGCGCACTGAAAAGAGCATCACACAGGCCGTGCGGATTCTGCTGCACCGTGTAGCAGATGGGAACCTCCGCGATTCGCGCACCGAAATAGCGAACTATGTCGGTCTTCTCGGCTGAAATCACAAAACATATGCGATTGACCCTCGCGCTCGTCATCCGCTCCAGCAAGTATTCGGTCACTGCTCGCGGACGCTCTGTGCCCCCATCGTGACGTGTTCCCACTGGAAGCAGCTCTTTTGAAAACGCAAGCGGCTGAATGCGAGTGCCGCGCCCGGCCGCAGGAATAATTCCCCAACGTGAGCTCATGCC